>NZ_JBSZCK010000005.1:0-41019 GCF_054166905.1 Mongoliitalea sp.
AAAATCCCAGTCTCTTTTATCACTGGCAAACAGGTTACTGTTGAAACTTTATCAAGAATAACAAGAGCCGTATGACGGGAGACTGTCACGTACGGTTCTGTGAGAGGCTTAGGGGTGAGATTCCCCTTTGCCTACTCGGCGAGCCATCAATATTCATCATTCACCTCCAACCAATACTCATCTGGATCTCGGATATAGATTTGGCGAATTCCATCGGGCCTGGTGGTTATAGTGTTTGGATTACCTGGCCAGTCTTCAAAAGGGATCCCAAGATTCTTTAAATTAGAGATGAATGCATCCATATCAGGTACACTGAAACAAATATGGTTGTGTTTGTTTATGCTTACTGGTTCCCAAGGGGCTTGGATGATGTGCATGCTCAGGTTATTGCCAATATCCAACCAATCATGCAAGCCATCTTTAAACGGCTCATCTAATTTTTCAAAACCGAAAACACTGGTGTAAAACGCCGTGCTTCGGGTTATTTCTTCTACATACACCGCTATATGAGTGATTTTTGCTTGGGCATATACGTTCATTGGTTTAGCTGCAAGTAAGGAGATAAGGATTAGGAAACTAAATAAATACTTCATGGTCTTGGGTTTTTTTAAAATTACCCTAAAAATTATCATCTGTCAAAAAATGCCTGCTTTTTCCCATAAAAAAAGCCAGGCTTTTGAAAACCTGGCCTTAGTTAGAAACAGCTCATGTTATTTTTTTGAATTCAAAGCTAATTTTTCAGCCTCATCAAAAAGATTGATAGCCTGCAAATAAATTTCGTTGATATCATTAATTACTCGATAAAACGCATTGTCATCATAGATATTGCGACTCATGTGCGCTTTGATCAAAACGCGAAGGTATTCTTTAGATTTTTTGAAGTCTTTCTCATCAAATTTTACCTTATTCCGCTCTCCAACTTTAATTAAGTTTTGAAGCATCTCATCAGTAACCGTAAATTTGTTGTAGTAGTCTTCAAAGCTCATTCCTTCAAATTTTTTCTTGTTATTATCAGCATAGTCCAAGATAAATTCTCTTGCCGAGTCTGAATTGAAGAGTCTATTGACATAGGAACTAGCCATCGTAGTATCAAGCGGAACAAAGAAATCAGGCATGATTCCTCCGCCTCCATAGACCGTCCTTCCTGACACTGTCTCATACTTCAAACTATCACTGAATTTTACGCTGTCTGCTGAGAAAAACTCCCCGTGCATCAGGCGATTGCTCCAATCTGCAGAATAATCTTCATTTTCTCCATAAGGCTTTTGAATAGATCTTCCTGATGGAGTATAGTATCTAGCTATGGTAAGTCTTAATTCTGCACCATCTGACAAATCTAACGGTAGCTGCACGAGGCCTTTTCCGAATGATCTTCTACCTACAACTAACCCACGATCGTTGTCCTGAATGGCACCTGCCACAATTTCCGAAGCAGAAGCACTTCCCTCATTTATCAATACAATAACAGAACCATCCTCAAACATGCCCGGTCTGACAGCATAAGCCTTATTGTTAAATCTAGAAGTCTTTCCTTTTTGAGATACAATTAGGGCATTATCGCCTAATAATTCGTCCACCATATTGATGGCGGCCGTCATATATCCACCTGGATTACTTTGTAAATCCAAAATCAATTTGGTCATTCCCTGCTCTTTCAGCTCACTCAATGATTTTTTGAACTCTTCATAGGTGGTGGCAGCGAAGCGGGTAACTTTAATGTAACCAATTTCATTATCTACCATATAGGAAGCATTGATGCTGTATTGAGGAATTTTATCTCGTTTGATCTCAAATGGCATCAAAGAAGCTTGATTTTTTCTTTTGACTTCAATATTGACTGTGCTTCCTCTAGGTCCTCTTAATAAATCAAAAACATCTCGATTGGTTATACCTGTTCCGGCAACCGTTTTTCCATCAACAGTGATGATTTGGTCACCTGATTGAATACCTAATTTTTCAGAAGGCCCCCCAGTTAGCGGAGCTACTACATAAATGGTATCCCTTACAATTCCAAATTCTACGCCGATACCATCAAACTCTCCATCGAGTTGAGATTTGGCTAATGTGGCATCTCTTGCAGGAATATAAGAAGAGTGGGGATCCAATTTTTCAAGCATTCGCTGAATCCCGTATTCAACCAATTCGTTGGTATTAACACTGTCCACATAATCCCGATTGATATATGTGATGATTTCCTGCAACTTATAAATTGCAGCTCTTAAATCATTTCGGTCACTTTTTGGCTCGGCAAAGGTGGCTCCAATCCAAATCCCCGCAGAAATCCCTAACGCCAATATAATTGGTAGCCTAATTTGTTGTTTACTGTTTTTAATTTCACTCACGCCTATCGATATTTTAAATTTTGGGACTCTTGAATAGCTATTAAATATACAATTTAACTGCAAATTGTGGTAAATCGTTTAGATTAACGAGATATTTTGATTTTTGGCCAATACTTTCACTTAATTTATCTAAAATAAAGTAATTTTGTCTCATGTCCGATCACTTATCCAATAGTCAACACAAGCCCATCAAAGATTTGGTAGAGGAAAACTATGTGTTTGCAGCGGTACTTCACTACTTTGGGATAGATTTTTTCTTGTATGAGCATAATTCTTTGGATGAAGTCTGTAAAAAATTTAAAATCAATCCGCAGCAACTAATAACAGAGCTTGAATATTGGGCTTTACGAAAAGAACCGAGCCATGAGGAACTATATCTCAAACCGATCGAGGTGTTGATGGCTTACCTGAAGCGTAAACATTATTTCTTTGTACGTCAAGAGTTGCCCTTTCTCTCCAATATGATAGGAGGTATACAGGTAGATGGTAATTATGCAGGAATTTTGGCTGATTTGAAAATGCTTTTTCCCATGTTTGTAGAGGATTTTATTCATCATATTCATGAAGAAGAAACCACTCTTTTCAACCGTATTAAGCTGTTGCAGGAAATCGAAGCTGATTTGTATAGGCTACCAGATGCCTTGAAAATTCTTGAAAATAAACCCATAGCCAATCTTTCTGATCAGCATGAAGCCCATGATGATGAAATGATTGGGATCCGTCAGTTAACAAAAGATTATCAGCTAGAGGAAGCATCCCCTACTGCTATAAAGGTATTATACCATGAGCTTCAGGTGTTTGAAAAGGAACTGCAAGTGCATGCGACTATTGAAGATACCTTACTTTTTCCTAAGGCTATTGAGTTGGAACGAGAAGTGGTTAGAAGACTTCGAAAAAAAATAATCAGCAACTGATGGGGAGGATTTTAGCCATAGACTTGGGGACCAAACGCACAGGTTTGGCTGTGACAGACCCATTGAAAATGATCTCCAATCCTTTAGAAACCATCCCAACTCATACCTTGGAAGATTATCTAAGGAATTATTTCTCCAAAGAGTCCGTTGAATTAGTGGTTATAGGATATCCAAAATCCTTGGATGGTACGCCCAATCAAATGACTCCACTGGTGGAGGGCTTGAAAAAACGGTTAGCTAAGGTTTTTCCTGAGATGCCAACCACCTATGTGGATGAGCGATTCACCTCCAAAATGGCCATGCAATCGATGATAGCCATGGGGACTAAGAAAAAAGACAGAAAAGAAAAGGCAGGTAATCTCGATAAAATGAGTGCCGCCATCATTTTACAGACATATTTAGACCGATTATGATTTACCCAATCGTCGCGTACGGCAATCCAATATTAAAAAAAGAAGCAGAAGAAATCCGTGAAGGAGAAAATCTTTCGGAATTAATCAAGGATATGTTCAGCACCATGGACCATGCCAATGGAGTTGGTCTCGCTGCGCCACAAATCAATAAAGGAATCCGCTTGTTTGTGATCGACAGTTCCTTGATGTTGGATGAGGAAGATGAAGAAAAAGGTATTCGTCGCGCATTTATCAATCCGATTATTTTGGATGAATACGGAGATAATTATGGTTTTGAGGAAGGGTGTTTGAGTATCCCTGACGTACGTGCCGAAATTATCCGTCCCGAAAAGCTCACGATTGAATATTATGATGAAAACTGGAATCTAAAAGAAGAGGAGTTTTCAGGTATGACTGCCCGAGTTATTCAGCATGAGTATGACCATTTGGAAGGGATTCTTTTTGTAGATTACCTCAAAGGATTGAAAAAGCGATTGATTCAAAGTAAACTAATTGATGTCAGTAAGGGAAAAATCTCTACGGACTATCGAATGATTTACCCTTTAAAATAAATTGCTCCTTAACGCTTTTCCTTACCATGAATACCCCTGATTTACAACTTGCCCTTGTTCAGACTGATCTTTTTTGGAAAGATAAAACGGCTAATTTGGCCATGTTGGAGGAAAAGATTTTCAATATTGAGAAAGGAGTAGATATCATTGTACTGTCTGAAATGTTCAGCACAGGGTTTACCATGGATGCTATTGAAGTGGCTGAACCCATGAATCTGAATACGACTAAATGGATGAAGCAATTAGCAGCACAGACGAAAGCTGTTATCTGTGGTTCCATAGTAATTAACGATTCGGGGAATTATTTCAATCGCTTTTTGTGGGTAGAGCCTTCAGGTCAAATTCAGACTTACGATAAGCGTCATCTCTTTCGAATGGCAGATGAGGACCAATATTATGCAGCAGGGAAAAGTAATCAGATTATTCACTACAAAGGATGGAAAATTCTTCCACAGATTTGCTATGATTTACGCTTTCCTGTTTGGTCTAGGAATATCACTGTAGGCGAAGAGTTAGCTTATGATTTGATCCTATATGTAGCAAGCTGGCCAAAGCCAAGAATTTCCGCATGGGATATTCTATTGCAAGCCCGAGCGGTTGAAAATTTAAGTTATTCTCTAGGTGTAAATAGGGTAGGGCAGGATGGAAATGCGATTCCATACTCTGGGCATAGTGCCGTATATGATTTCAAAGGAAATCAATTGGTTTTCAATAAAGACGAAGAATGCATCCTGTATTGTTCTATTCAATACGCACCGTTAATGGAATTTAGGGCCAAATTTCCTGCCTGGATGGACTCGGATTCATTCATCATTCCGTGATACTGGGATATTTTACTTAATTTAGGCCGATTTTTAAGGTAAAGGAATTTTATAGTAGTAAAATGAGTTTACCTTCCAGTTTAATCAATCCAAACAAAAATCATTAACTAAAAATAACGAACGTGGCAAAAATTCTTTATACGCTTACGGATGAAGCACCGGCACTAGCAACTTATTCATTTTTACCGATTGTAAAGGCATTTACGGATTCAGCCGGCATAACGGTCGAAACAAGAGATATCTCCCTTGCAGGTAGGATCATTTCCCAGTTTCCAGAATTTCTGCAGGAGAATCAGCGAATCAACGATGATTTGGCAGAATTAGGGCAATTGGCCAAAACTGCGGAAGCAAATATTATCAAGCTTCCAAATATTTCGGCTTCAATTCCTCAGTTGAAAGCCGCTATTAAAGAATTACAAGCCAAGGGATATGCACTGCCTGATTATCCAGATGACCCTCAGACAGCTGATCAAAAAGATATCAAAGCTCGTTATGATAAAATTAAAGGAAGTGCTGTAAACCCTGTTTTAAGAGAAGGAAACTCCGATAGAAGAGCTCCTTTAGCTGTAAAACAATATGCCAAAAACAATCCTCACAGTATGGGCAAGTGGTCATCAGAGTCTAAAACTCATGTGGCTTCCATGACCGAAGGTGATTTTTACGGATCAGAACAGTCCGTCACCATGCCGTTAGCAGATACCATTAGCATAGAATTGCAAGGGTCTGATGGGAGTAGCAAGGTGTTGAAAGAGGGGTTAAAAGTGCAGGCTTCTGAAGTAATTGATGCGGCTGTATTGAGTGTTTCCAAATTGAATACATTTTTAGCTGAGCAAAAGGAAGATGCCAAAAGACATGGGGTGTTGTTTTCCTTACACATGAAAGCAACCATGATGAAGGTATCTGATCCTATTATCTTCGGTCATGCAGTCAAAGTGTTTTTTGCGCCAGTATTCGAGCAGTTTGGTGACACCTTCAAAAAATTGGGAGTAGATGTCAATAACGGTTTTGGGGATTTAGTGGCAAAAATAGCTTCACTTCCTGCTGATGAGCGTGCTGCGGTGGAAGCAGCTATCGAAGCTTGCTTAGCCGAAAGTCCTGATTTAGCGATGGTAAACTCGGATAAAGGGATTACCAATATGCATGTGCCAAGTGATGTAATCATCGATGCCTCTATGCCTGCGATGATCCGTACATCCGGTCAAATGTGGAACAAAGAAGGTAAGCAGCAAGATACCAAAGCAGTTATTCCTGATAGATCCTATGCAGGAATCTATCAGGAGACCATTGATTTCTGTAAGAAAAACGGAGCTTTTGATCCAGCGACAATGGGTTCAGTGCCTAATGTTGGATTGATGGCTCAAAAAGCAGAGGAATATGGTTCGCACGATAAGACTTTTGAAATCCCATTTGCAGGTACTGTGGTAGTGAAAAATGCATCAGGTGAAACCTTGATGTCCCATACTGTTGATGCAGGAGATATTTGGAGAATGTGCCAAACCAAAGACGCACCAATTCAGGATTGGGTAAAACTAGCTGTTAACAGAGCAAGAGCTACCCAGACCCCTGCGGTATTCTGGTTGGATAAAAACCGTGCCCATGACAGAGAATTAATCGCTAAGGTAGAAAGCTATTTGAAAGACTATGATACCACTGGATTGGAAATTCATATCCTTTCTCCAGTTGAAGCAACGCGTTTCTCTTTGGAAAGAATCAAGGCAGGAAAAGACACCATTTCTGTTACCGGGAATGTCTTGAGAGATTATTTGACCGATTTGTTCCCGATTTTGGAATTGGGTACCAGTGCAAAAATGCTTTCAATTGTGCCATTGATGAATGGTGGAGGATTGTTTGAAACGGGTGCCGGTGGTTCTGCCCCTAAGCATGTAGAGCAATTGGTAGAAGAGAACCACTTACGATGGGATTCTTTGGGAGAGTTCTTGGCTTTGGCGGTTTCTTTAGAGCACCTATCCACGGTATTTGGCAACAAACGAGCACAAATATTGGCAGAGACCTTGGATGCTGCTACGGGCAAGTTTTTGCAAGAGGATAAATCACCATCCAGAAAAGCCAAAGAACTGGATAATAGAGGTTCTCATTTTTATTTGGCCATGTATTGGGCAGAGGCTCTTGCCAACCAATCGAAGGATGCTGAGCTTCAGGGGAAATTTGCCCCAATTGCTGCCGAACTAGCGGCTCATGAGGCAGCCATCGTGCAGGAATTGAATGAAGTGCAGGGAGTGAAAGTTGATATCGGTGGTTATTATCAGCCGGAGGCTTCCAAGACGGCCGAAGTCATGAGGCCAAGTGCTACGTTCAATAAAGTTTTGGCTACATTGGCTTAATCGAGTCAGCGCATTATGGTAATGATAACTCCTTGAAATTGGTTGTGGCCTTTTTCAAGGAGTTTTTTTATGCCTCATAAAATTTAATTTGATGACTTCGAAGGAATTCTTTGATGGTATCCATATGGATACATTCACCTAAGTGGATAAAGGAGTAATCGCTTACATGTTTCAGTTTGCCATTGCTGAGTATTTGCTTTTCTTCGATATCAAAGCCCAAGTGTAAGTGTTTGGTTCTGCTTTGCATGCCGTAGATATGTCCATTTGCATCAAATAAAGGTCCGCCACTTTGGCCTCTCAGGCCTGGAGTGCTCATCTCAATTCCATATTTTACCCCATTTTTATCTGCTACAAACCGAGTCAGCATACCTTCAATCGGAAATCTGGGAGATGCTTTCACACCCTCAGCAGTCCATAGAATATCGTCATGTGCTTCCGAATAGGTGAAATTGCTAAACTCTGGAAAAGGAAAGCCGAGCCTACAGAGGTAACTTCCTTGATTGATTTGTTGACTATTTTTCCCAAAAATCGCATGGCCTTGATAGAGCGTTCGGCCAATATCATTGAACTTCAGGATGGCTAAATCAAAGGTTGGGTGCAAATGCCAAGTAAAGCCGGACATACGGTCAACGCAATCCACAAAGGTAGTTTTCATCTGAATCAGACTGTTTTCTTTATATCCATAAGCAGTTTCCAATTCTTTAATTTTCTTGGGATGCCTGATTTCCTTTTTCTTAGCTGAAAACTCCTTATAGCGCGTTTGCAAAGTTCTCCCTTGAGCTAATGATTGAATCACGTGTTTACAGGTGATTGCCACACCCAATTCATTTACAAAAAATAAAGTGGCTGCTCCTGGGATTACTTGATTTGACTGGTAGCTTCTTGTGATGGTGTGTATGGCTCGGGTAAAGCCCGCTACCTTTTGAATGGCTTCAACAAACATGGATTTTTTTATAGATTTTCGCTTAAAATACATAAAAAATTATCGTGCTGATAATCAAATAATTGTTTTGTTCAAAAGTAATCCGCAATCGATTGTAGGTTAGCTTTTCTTTAAATTGTTCATTCTCAAAAGTTTATTAGGTTTGGGAGACTGATTTTTTTTGGGTATTTTAGTGCTGTGAAATTTCTTTAAACACACCCTATGAGGTCTTTTGGACACCAAATTTTAAAAATCATTACACAACACAAACAATAAACACATAAATTATGAGCAAAATTAAAATCGGTATCAATGGATTTGGAAGAATCGGACGATTGGTATTCAGAGCTGCCTCTAAAAGAAGCGATGTAGAAGTAGTTGCAATCAATGACTTGATTGATGTGGACTACATTGCCTATATGTTGAAATACGATTCAACTCATGGAGTTTTTGACGGAGATGTATCCGTTAAAGATGGTAAGTTGGTCGTCAATGGAAAAGAAATCAGAGTAACTGCTGAAAAAAGCCCTGCAAACTTGAAGTGGGGAGAAGTAGGTGCTGACTATGTAGTAGAGTCTACGGGTATTTTCTTGACCAAAGAAACTGCACAAGGTCACATCGATGCAGGTGCGAAAAAAGTAATCATGTCTGCACCTTCCAAAGATGATACGCCTATGTTTGTAATGGGTGTAAATGAGTCTTCTTACACACCTGATATGACCTTCGTATCCAACGCTTCTTGTACTACCAACTGCCTTGCACCAATTGCCAAAGTATTGAATGATAATTGGGGTATAGAAGAAGGGTTGATGACAACCGTTCACGCTACTACAGCAACGCAAAAAACGGTAGATGCTCCTTCTTCTAAAGACTGGAGAGGTGGTAGAGGTGCAGGACAAAACATCATTCCTTCTTCTACAGGTGCGGCTAAAGCAGTAGGAAAAGTTATCCCTGAATTGAATGGTAAATTGACAGGTATGGCGTTCCGAGTGCCAACTCCTAACGTTTCTGTGGTTGATTTGACTGTACGTTTGAAAAACCCTGCTAAATACAGTGAGATTTGTGCAAAAATGAAAGAGGTGTCCGAGACATCTATGAAAGGTGTGTTAGGTTATACGGAGGATGCAGTAGTTTCTACAGACTTCAATGGTGATGCTAGAACATCTATCTTCGACGCAGAGGCTGGTATTCAGTTGAGCGATACATTCGTGAAAGTAGTGTCTTGGTATGACAACGAGTGGGGATATTCTAATAAAGTTGTTGATTTGTTAGTATATATCGCCAACAAATAATTTCATCAAATACTTTCAAAGGAGGTCAACCGACCTCCTTTTTTCGTTTAATGGCTTGATTTTGAGCTTTTTTTTGACTTTTGCGGAAGTTTTTCGTATACTAGTCCTGAAGTATTTATCACCCACTATGTTACAATCGCTGTTAGTTTTCTTCTTCTTTTTAGGTTTTACCCCTGAAAAGCAAGAGGATTTTAATCAAACATTTGTTCAGGACTCCATTGTCAGTTACAAAAATATCACCTATCCCAAAAGGTTAGAAAAACCTGTGTTGGAGGCATTTTCGCATTTTCCGGAGTTGGAGGATGTAAAGATAGATTTTCAACTGATCAAGAATATCAGAGGTGCAGTGATGCAAGCACAGCCGAATATTTTATCCTTGCTAATGGATAGAAAAAACGAGCGCAGGTACAGAATTAAAATAACAGAAACACTGGTTTTTGATGATTTTAAAATGCCTATAGAAGAAGTCCCACATGACGCCTTAGTTGGGTGGATTGGGCACGAATTGGGTCATGTAATGGATTATCTCAATAGGAGTTCTTTGAATATGATTGCCTTTGGTATTGGGTATCAATTTTCTCGCAAGAAATACATAGAGGCTGAACTGGTTGCAGATAGCTATGCCATTGCTTATGGACTTGGTCCTCAGATTTTATTTCATAAAAACTACATACTTGACCATGACCAATTCACGGATGATTACAAAGATAAGATCCGTGATTTATACATGTCTCCTCGGGTGATATCAGCTCTCATGCAAGCATTGGGTCAGCCGACTTTATAAACGTGTGATATGGTCTCTTTTGACGTAAGCCCGCTTATTATTCCATTCTACTTCGTGCCAGATATCTTTGGTTGATTTGATCACCACTCGGTGACCAGGATCCACCTTGGAGATAATTTTGCTCGCTGCCGTGGGCTTTTCCATAACAAGCGTGGGGCTGCCTGTGATAATGCCGGTTTTGGGCTGATATAGAAAATTATTACATAAAAACACTAGAAATATTAACCCAAAAGAAGGGATGTAATATTTTGGTTTGATAGCTTTCTCTTTGAATACTACTAACAGTATCAGTGAGACGAGTAACAGGAATGCAAAAGTAGAGGTAAGTTCTACCCGTAAGTCCGTGACAAAGCCAAAGAATCTGTCCCAATCTGAAAGTTCATATCCGTATAATTCAGATTGCTCGGTTAAGGATTTGATTTTTGTGATTACCCGAGGATTTGGATTGATGTCGTAGAATTTGGCAAGGTAGAAGGAGGCTTTCGAAAAATCTCCCATGCCTTCGGCAACAAAAGCCATTTTTAACAACATGGCAGGAGAGTATGCTTCATCTTCCAGAAGCAGTTGTTCGTAGATTTGGAGAGCCTCTTGATAATTGTTGGATGCAAACAAAGAATCTGCGTTTTGAAGCGAAAATTTATTTGCCTGACAATTAAAGCTTTGTAGAATAGTGATAGAAATTATTATAAATTTTGTAAGAAAGATTGGTTGGATGTTTTGCATTTTAAAATCGAGCGCTTATTTTTGCAGTCCAATTACGACAATGATTTGACAAAAAACAAATCAAAAGTTGTTAAAAAATGTCTCTGAAACGTCTGAGACGCACATTGACATCCGATTCCGTAGCTCAGCTGGTAGAGCATAACACTTTTAATGTTAGGGTCCTGGGTTCGAGCCCCAGCGGGATCACTGGTTTAAAGATTCATCGTCTAGGGCGAGAAGTTTATCCCGAAAGAACGCAGCGAAGCGAGTTCGATTCGGGAAGCCCCAGCGGGATCACTGGTTAACTGACTTCAGAAATGGAGTTTTTAGAAAATAAAAAGTTCGGGGTGTAGCGTAGCCCGGTATCGCGCCACATTTGGGATGTGGAGGTCGTAGGTTCGAATCCTGCCACCCCGACAATTTTCCTTCGGGAAAAATTGAATAGTAGAATTTGTGTCCAAGTCCTGTAGCTCAACTGTATAGAGCATCCCGACTTGTCGGGAAGGTTTCTGGTTCGAGTTCACAATAAATTGAAATAATGGTCCTGTAGCTCAACTGGATAGAGCATCCCGACTTATCGGGAAGGTTTCTGGTTCGAGTTCACAATAAATTGAAATAATGGTCCTGTAGCTCAACTGGATAGAGCAACTGCCTTCTAAGCAGTAGGTTTCAGGTTCGAGTCCTGACAGGATCACCAAGAGCATCCGCATAGGATGCTCTATTTATTAATACGATTACCGATTCCGTAGCTCAGTTGGTAGAGCATAACACTTTTAATGTTAGGGTCCTGGGTTCGAGCCCCAGCGGGATCACTGGTTTAAAGATTCATCGTCTAGGGCGAGAAGTTTATCCCGAGAGAGCGTAGCGAAGCGAGTTCGACTCGGGAAGCCCCAGCGGGATCACTTTAAAAAAGCCTCCTATTTGGAGGTTTTTTATTTACAGAATCGTCTAGGGCGAGAAGTTTATCCCGAGAGAGCGTAGCGAAGCGAGTTCGACTCGGGAAGCCCCAGCGGGATCACTTAAAAAAGCCTCCTTTGTGGAGGTTTTTTTATTTACAGAATCGTCTAGGGCGAGAAGTTTATCCCGAAAGAATGCAGCGAAGCAAGTTCTCCTCGGGAAGCCCCAGCGGGATCTTTTTAAATAAGCCTCCTTAGGGGAGGTTTATTTATGGTATAGTGGGCTACTTTTTTGTAAGTTGGACAGCGAATCCACCTGTTGCCCTCATTGTAAGGTCTAAGGTCCCTGAATTGGTAACCTGATAGCTTGTAATCAGGTAAGCTCCTGGATATTTTTGATAATCGGTGTCTTCAGTATCTGCGTAGACAATAGCTTCATATTCCCCTTCTCCAAGAAAATCCAAGTTGATACTTACTTTTCTTTCTGTTTCATCAGTAATACCTCCCACAAACCAATCCTCTTCTTTTTGTCGGGCCATCACTACAAATTCACCAATACGAGCATCCAGTACTTTCGTGTCATCCCAGTCTACGGGTACCTGACGGATAAACTCAAATGCAGGATGTCCCTCATAATTTTCAATCATATCCGCTGCCATTTGCATAGGGCTGTAAAGAATCACATAATGAGCCAATTGTCTTGCCAAGGTGCTGTGCATTCTGCCTTTGGTTTCCAGTCCATCCAATTCATTCCAAAGCGTCATTTGATCAGCGAAATTCTCGAATTTGAGATCAAAAATTCCGGGTGTATAATCTAGTGGACCAGAAAGCATACGAGTAAATACCAAGGTTGGCGTATGGTTTGGAGGGTTCCCTCTGGACCAGGCATTCCATTCCATTCCTCGAACACCTTCCCTTGTCATCAGATTTGGATAGGTTCTGCGGAGCCCCGTGTCTTTAATGGGCTCGTGGATATTGACCATAATGCCTCTCTTGGCTGCTTCTTCTACAACCTTCTGATGATGCCTGACCATGAATTGGCCCTGATGGAAATGCCCTTCTGGACGCATAGTACCAGCATAACCTGTTTTGATCGCTTTGACACCATGCTGTTCGTATAAGTCCAAGGCTGCCTCTAAATTCGCCTCATAAGAAAGTACTTGACCTCCAGTTTCATGATGGCCGATAATCTCTACTCCCTTGGAGCGGGCATAGTCAGTGACCGCTTTCAGGTCAAAATCATCGTATGCAGTCTGAAAATCAAAGTTGTCGTCCTGATACCAGCTTTCCCATCCTGTATTCCATCCTTCGACTAAGACACCTCTAATATTATTGGCAGCCGCAAAATCGATGTAACGCTTAGTATTTTCAGTTGTTGCGCCGTGTCTACCGCCTTCCTTCCCCCAGGTTTCTATTCCCAGATGCATACTCCACCAAATGCCTACATATTTCATGGGTTCGATATAATCCGTACGTTCCAGCTTATTATCTTCATTGAGGTTGAGGATCAAAGAAGAGGTGACCAAATCTCCCGCTGTTTCACTCAGTTGAATGGTTCTCCAAGGCGTAGTTAAAGGAGCGGTGGTCCGAACCTTAATTCCGTCTGGCCAAGGGACTAAGTTAGCTTTGAACTTATGACCTTCTTGTCTCAATAGGGTCATTCCAGCATAATCCATCAACGCGGCTTCATGAATGCTTAAAAACATGTTATCTCTCGCCTGCATGGTTAGGGGGGTATGCGCAGAGTTTTTCGGGAATCCACCTGTAGAATGTGTATGGGAATTGAAATCATTTTCAATTTCTCCAATTTTGCTTACTGGACTTTTGGTGTATAATAATTCATAGGTATCATAGTTTCCTTCAATCCACCAAGCAATAAAGTCTTCCGATAAGTTAAACTCTGTAATTTCGTCCATTATAAAGAGACTGTCCCCCAAACTCTCTTGTGCAGGGATATGGTATCGGAATCCTAAACCATCATTAAAGAGCCTGAACTCTAACTGATATTGAACACCTTCTTCCTCAAGCTCTATTACATAGCCATTGTGATGGTCTAGAAATTCAGCCTTTTCTCCCCAGAGAGGTTTCCATGTTCTTTCTACCTCCGTTTCTTTAATGGAGCTGATTGTTGCGTTTTTGCCGATTTCAAAATCCTGAAAAACTATGCCCAATGCACTGCTATTGATAATAGGGATTTCATTGAATCGTACTTGATACATGGGCTCCCCTGTACTTACATCCAGCATAAGCCTGATTTTGCCATCAGGCGATTGCATGCTTAGTTGTTGCTTTGCTGAGTTGGTGCAGGAGAATAGCAAGATTAAAAAGGCAAAAAAGATAGAATTGTGATCACGGTATCGCATACGTTTCGGTTTTTTGTTCTAACGTTCATTTGATAGTATGCTAAAATAGCTAAAAATGAAGGGCTTTCATAGGAATAATTAGGACTAATTGGGCTTTTGGTTTAGGAGGAAATACTTTTTTTGGGAGTGTTTGAACGTAAAAAAAGAAACTTAATGTTTGGTTAAGATTTTTTTAACAAAAAGGTTATTTTTATCCAGTGGTTTCAAAACTAATTTAATATGCTGAAAACGATAAAAATTTTTACAGGTTCGATTGCTCTCGTAATGGTAGCTACCTTTTTGTATATCTTTGATCCTACTGATTTTGAGGGGACTGTTAATCAGTTGAAATTTACTGGTGTCTTTGGTACTGAAGTTCAGATGGAAAATCTCAAAAGTATTGAATTGATCGATCAAGTTCCTCCAATCAATCATCGCACTAATGGTGTTGCGGTAGGTCCGCTAAAAAAGGGTTTATTCATTATGGAGGGATTCGGTAGTACAAGACTATTGATTCATTCAAGTCAAGGCCCATTTTTAAAAATCACCCCTATAGATGGGGATGCCTTGATTCTTAACTATAGCAAAAAAGAGCGCACAGAATTAATTTATACGGCTATTCAAGCCTTACGAAAATCCTAAATCAACCATCAGATTCTTGTAAAACTAGTTTGGGATAAGCCCATCTGTTTTAAAAAAAGTTGACGCATACCAGCCTAATTCATAATTGTTAATCTTGAATTAATCAATTTTGTTGTTTAGTAAGCAATACTAGTATTGTTTACTAAACAACAAGAGTCTGTTTTTGCGGAAAATAACTCCTTATGATATCCAAGCATTTGGTAGGGGAAGTCGCTAAAAGCCAAAAAGGAATTTGTATAAAAAATCGTTGGGACTCGAGCGGTCAGAGTTGGTAGATTATTCGCTCCTTCAAAGCCACGCGCTGATCATATCTGGTATCAGACGTTGTGGTAAAAGTACCTTATCGGTTCAAGTATGTTGGGATCTAACTATGGACAACCTCAAACGAGAGTTAGGTGGTCTATGGGAGGCCATGCGCTTTTTCGACCATAAAGAAGCCATGTTGGTAACATTTAATCAGGAGGAGGATGAATTTGAACAGGAAGGATATATAATCAAGGTGATACCGTTTCATCGATTGTAAGTTTAAAGAAATGAATATGAATAGGTGCAAGGGAAGTTGGATTGCTTCATTGAGGATTAGGTAACCTCTACACTATCCCTAAATTCAGAGGGGCTTTTACCCATGAATTTTTTGAAAAAACGGGAGAAATAAGCTGGATCTTCAAATTTCAGTTTATAGCTAATCTCTGCAATGCTGTAATCGGTTTGCTCCAAGTATCGAATAGATTCGTTGAGGATAAATTCGTGAATGACTTGCATGGGAGATTTGGAGGCTACCGCTTGGCAAACACGATTGAGGTGTACGGTTGAAATCCCCATTTTGTCCGCTAAGGATGCTACGGTTAGTTTTTTGTCAGGATTTTCTCCTTTAAAGAGGCGATTGCTGTAGTATCGCTTGATTTGAGTCATGAAGGCTCTGAAAAACTTGATGTTGGTATTGACTACTTTGTAGGTGTTGTGTCGGTTTTCCAAAATCATTCGGTAAAACTCCACGAAAAGGATGGATAAATAAGATTTGATAGCCAAGGACTTTCCTTGATACTCGGTGAGCAGTTCATTATTGGCTCTTCTGAAAAGCCGGGACATCAAGCCAAAGCGTTCATTGTTCCAACTACTAAAGATTACCCGAGGCTTTTCGATTTCTAACAAAACATGGGGCTGGGGATTAAGAATTTCTTCAACAAACTCATCAGAAAGTGTGAGCACCATTCCTTTAATATCAGGGGTAAACAAATATCCATGCAAAGTATTCGCAGGCATGGCAATCAGGCAGGGTTCATTTATGTGTTGAACTGTAGGACCGCAGGTAAATTCAAATGATCCTTCCTCGATAATGACAAATTGATACAATCGATTATGCAAATGGGGCTTAATGACCCAATCATGATTTCGGCTGCGAGCCTCGATGGATTCACAGTGGATAAATTCAGGTAAGACCTCTTGTTGTGACTCTCCATATAAGACATAGTTTTCAATTTTCTTCATGTGGGGCCTTGTTTAAAAGTGCAAATTGCAATTTGATGTTCTTTTGTTGGTATAAGCGCTGTTTTTCTGTTCTGAAGCTTCGATTCAACTGATAATTATCAGGTTTACCCTACATAATTGGGAATTCCAGTTTGGAAGCTTTGATTGAATAGTTTTTGATTTTTTCGCCTCATGTAATAAAAGTACAAGTAATATTTTAAAATCAATGGATACAAGCCAGGAATTGATGGGATATTGCAGAGAATTCTTCATAAACCCAAAACAACATGAATGCAGGAATCGAAAATTGTCCTTATCACAAGGAATTAAACGCTGCCTACAAGCCCTTTGATCTTACAGATCCATTTCCTTTTTACAAAAAGGTGAGGGAAACATGTCCGATTTTTTACAGTGAGGAGCTTGGCTATTATGTAGTTTCCAAGTATGAAGACATCAAAGCAATTTTTGGGAACTGGCAAGCTTTCAGTTCCGAGAATGCACAAAGTCCTTTCAAGCCAATTGCGGCGAAAGCGAAGGCTCTGATGGATTCCGCTGGTTTGGTTGGACTTTCCGGTCTTTCGGGACGTATACCACCAGACCATACCCGCATCCGAAGAATTGTCAGCATGGCATTCAATCTTGCAAGAATCAAAAAGCTGGAGCCAGCTATTCGTGAGATTGCCATTCGCATGATTGAAGAAATGAAGGAGGGTAAATCTGAAGCCGAATTGGTATCGGCCTTAGCTTATGATTTGCCAGCCTTGGTGATTTTCAAATTATTGGGGGTGCCCGATAGTGATGTGGCGCAGGTGAAAAGTTGGGCGGAAAGTCGCCTTCTATTGACTTGGGGGGATTTGGATGAAGATGCACAAATGACGCATGCCGAAAATATGATCCGCTACTGGAATTATTGCCAAAAGCTGGTCAGTGATAGAAAGAATAACATGCAGGATGATCTCCCAGGTGATTTGGTGACTTTACAGTCAGAAGGGCATGAAATCACCGATCGTGAAATCGCGGCCATCTGCTACAGTCAGTTGTTTGCCGGTCACGAAACGACTACCTCCCTTATTGGGAATGGTGTGAGAGAACTTTTGGTCCACAGAGAAAGCTGGGAAGCTATCAAGAAAAATCCAACTTTGATTCCAAAGGCCGTGGATGAAATATTGAGATATTCACCATCTATCCTTTCTTGGAGAAGAAAATGCAAAATAGCTACCGAAGTAGGTGGAATTTTGATTCCGGAAGGAGCCGATATATTGATGGTTATGGGGTCTGGCAACAGGGATGAGGCCATGTATGAAAACGGAGAAAACTTCGATATTGAGCGGGCCAATGCAGGGACACATTTGTCTTTCGGTAGTGGAATACACTTTTGCTTAGGTTCTCCTCTGGCTAAATTGGAATTCAAGGTGGTATTGGAAGAACTGACTGCAAGGATTCCAACACTTCAATTAAAGCCTGGACAGACATTCACTTTTGCTCCCAACACCTCATTCAGAGCACCTCAGGGCCTTCAGGTTCAGTGGTAATCATCAAATTTCACTTACACTACTAAACAATTATACCATGCAACCCACTTATAGCCTGTTTTTCAAAGATGCTAAGCCTGAGCAATTAGAGAGTCTCGGAGGTAAAGGAAAAAGCTTAGCCATCATGTCACAAGCAGACCTGCCGGTACCACAAGGTTTCTGTGTAACCACAGATGCATTTGTGGCTTTTATCCAGGACTTGATGACTGCCAAAGGACTTTTTGCTTCCTTGGCAAAGTTAGATACCAAAAATATGAATGCCCTTGATAGACTTTCTGAAGAAATCAGGGGTCAGATACTCAACAAAGCAGTGGCAGGGGATATTCAGCAAGCCATTACAGCAAGTTATCATCAGCTTTGCAGCATGTACGGTAAGGAGGGAGATCTTCCAGTAGCCGTTCGTTCCTCTGCTACAGCAGAAGACTTACCGGACGCGAGCTTTGCCGGTCAGCAGGATACCTATCTCTGGGTAGTAGGTGAAGAAGAGGTGTTAAGCCATATCAAAATGTGTTGGGCTTCCTTATACACAAGCCGAGCCATTGCTTACAGAAAAGATCACAATATTCCAGAAGAAGATATACACATGAGCGTGGTCATTCAAAAAATGGTCAATGCCAGAGTAGCGGGAGTCACCATGACACTCAATCCAAGTAATGGAGATCGGACCAAAATTGCGATCGAAGCTTCCTATGGTTTGGGAGAAAGTGTGGTGTCAGGGACTGTGACGCCTGATAATTACCTCATGGATAAAGTGATTTTTGAATTGGTAGCATCTACCATTCACGACAAAAAAACTGCCCTTATCCCAGATCCCGAAAACAGAAAAGTAGTCGAAGTTGAAATTGACCCTGTCAAAGCGGGAGAGGCTTGCCTTACGCGGGATGAGCTGATTTACATCAGCAAAATTGCCAAGCGAATCGAAAAACATTACGGCTGTCCTCAGGACATCGAATGGGCCTTGGATGCAGATGCGGAAGGTGAGGATGCGTTCACTTTGCTGCAATCTAGGCCAGAGACCGTGTGGTCCAACAAAAAAACAGAAACGAAGAAACACTACATGTCCGGTATGCAAGGACTGGTAGGTTCCCTGATTAATCCTTTGAGTGCAAAAAAATAACATAACCCAAACATTAACAATTCACACCATTATGACCGACAAGAAGAAAAAATTCATCAGTCCTTACGAGCATGCTGCTCCTAAGGGATCTGAAGGTTGGAAGGAGTTATATCCTTATTTCCTCGTATTTCAAGAGCAGTTAAAAGCGCAGGAAGAAGATAAATTCTTTTTCTGTGATTCCCAACACTGGCCCAATGTCTTCAAGCCATTTGATGCCATGACAGTGGAGTTTGCTGTGAAGTGTCTCTCGCAATACAATTCCAGACACTACGTCATTCCACCAGCCAATGGGGTGGATTTCAAAATTCACAATGGGTATTGCTATATGAGCCCGGTAGCTGTCAGCCCGGAATTAATAGAGGGAAGAGTTCCTGAATTCATGGAAAGGGCAGGCTATTATTTCCAAAACTGGAATGAGTTGCTCGAAAACTGGCACAAGAAAGTAAAACGTGTCATCGATGATATGGAGGCCATTCATTTTGAGCCTTTGCCTGAGCGCGTAGACATTCAGTGGATTAAAGACGGCGTAGGATTGGACCCTACCTTTCATTTGATTAATGACTACAATAAGCTGATTTCCCTGTGCTACGAAACCTGGCAATACCACTTTGAATTTTTGAACTTGGGTTATGCTGCCTACTTAGATTTCTTTGGATTCTGCAAGGAAGTTTTTCCCGGAATTCCTGATTTGTCGGTTGCTAAAATGGTACAAGGTATTGATGTTGACCTTTTCAGACCAGATGATGAATTGAAGAAATTGGCTAAGCTGGCGGTTTCCTTGAACTTAACCAAATGCTTTGAAAAGAAAGATGTCAATGAGGCACTTCACTGCATCGCTCTGGAGGAAAATGGTGGTCAGTGGTTGCAGGCTTGGGAGAAAGCCAAGCACCCTTGGTTTAACTATACATCAGGCAATGGCTTCTACTCTTCGGATAAGTATTGGATTGAGCATTTGGATATTCCTTATGGGTATTTGAAGAATTATGTAGAGAAATTGCAAAGAGGTGAAGTCATTGACAGACCTACCGAAGCCTTGGAAGCAGAGCGGGACCGCATCACTATGGAATACGCTGAATCCTTAGATGATGAGGCAAGAGCAATTTTTGAAGGAAAATTAGGTCTTGCACGGGTAGTATTCCCTTATGTAGAGAACCATAACTTCTATATTGAGCATTGGGCGATGGGAGTTTTCTGGAGAAAAACCCGTGAACTCAGCCGCATGCTGAAGGAACAAGGATTCTGGCAGCAAGAATCGGATATGTACTATTTCCGAAGAGAAGAAATCCTTCAAATCCTGTTTGACTACGGCAATAGCTGGGCAGTTGGTGTTCCTGCTGTTGGTCCTGCTGTGTTGCAAGAAGAAATTAACCGAAGAAAGAAAATTGTAGATGCATTGGCGACGGCACCGCCTCAACCGGCATTCAATAATCCTCCAAAAGTAGTGACCGAACCATTCACCATCATGCTGTGGGGAATCACCACAGAGGCTGTAGAGTCTTGGTTGGGTGGAGACGAAAAATCAGGACACATGAAAGGAATGGCAGCTTCTCCAGGATTGGTAGAAGGCTATGCCCGCATCATCAACGATGCTTCTGAGCTTGATCAATTGAAGCAAGGTGAAATCCTTGTCACAAGAGTGACTGCTCCAAGTTGGGCGCCTGTATTCAACAAAATTGTAGCTACCGTAACAGATATCGGAGGTATGATGTCTCACGCAGCCATTGTCTGCAGAGAGTACGGATTGCCGGCAGTGACCGGAACAGGTTCCGCTTCAACACAAATCAAAACTGGTATGAAAATACGGGTAGATGGAGGCAAAGGAACAGTTGAGATTTTAGAAGAATTAGTCGAAGCATGATGGTTCACCCCCTTCATAGGCCAGCGTATGCGGCTATCTTCAAAGCAGCAGAAAAGTATATGCGCGTCCGTAAAAACGACGTGCATATACCCCTCTCGTATCGCTTTGCACTGGAATTACTGGAGCATTATCCAGCGGTAGATCATGAAGTAGCAGCAGCAGGGATTATTCTACATGATATTGGCTGGTATGCCATTGATGAGGAAGAAATCTTTGCCAAAGGTTTTTCAGGTCCAGATTTGTTAACTTCGGATGTTCGCTATCTACACGAATCTGAAGGAGTTAAGTATGCGAAGCCACTCTTGGCAGGACTTGGCTATCAGGAGGAATTCATCGAAAAGGTGTGCACCATCATCGATGGACACGATACCCGAAAGTTTGCCAAATCCAAAGAAGATGAAATCGTAAGGGATGCAGATAAATTATGGCGATTTGCGGTGACCGGTGTAAGTGTGGCCTGTGATTGGTTTAAAATGACACCTTCTCAGTATGCACAGCGCTTGGAAGATACCAATATCGAGCAATTGCACCTGCCCGAATCCATTGCGATTGCTAAGAGAGAATTGACCATCACACGAGCACTTTTGCTCTCAGATGTATTGTAAGGATGAAAAATTATATCAACGGACAAACCGTTTCTTATAGCCAAGCACGTATGGAGGTTCTTAACCCAGCAGATGGAACGGTACTCGATACCGTTTGTCGCTCGGGTGAAGCGGATGTACAGGCAGCGGTGGAGGCAGCTTCTTCGGCTTTTGAAAGTTGGAAGCAGAGGCCTATGCAGGAACGAGTTTCTCTTCAGAAGAACCTAGCAGCAGCCATGCGCAAGCAGAGTACTGAAATTGGAAAGCAACTTTCCTTGGAGTTGGGAAGGCCGCTTTCGGCATGTATCCATGAAGTCAACCGAAGTGCTGAATTATTGGACTATTATGCGGAAGAAGCCTTGCGCATGAAAGGTTATTTCCCTTTGACCAATGTGGCGGGCGAAAAAGTCTTGGTCACAAGAGAACCCATCGGTGTAGTAGTAGCGATCACTCCCTTCAACTATCCGATTACCCTGCTCACTTTCAAAATGGGAGCAGCCTTAGTCATGGGATGCACCTTGGTGGCGAAGCCATCCGAGGATACACCTTTGAGTACCTTGGCTTTGGCAACTTGTTTTGAAGAAGCTGGATATCCAATAGGTGTTTTCAATGTCATTACGGGATATGGTAGAGAGATTGGTGATGCCTTAGTTTCTCATCCGAAAGTTGCCAAAATTGCTTTCACGGGAGGAACTTCCACAGGAGCACACATTGCAGGGGTAGCTGCCCGAACACATAAAAGAATAACCTTAGAATTGGGAGGGCAATCTCCTGCCATTCTTTGTGAAGATGCAGACTTGGATATCGCTGTTCCAGCCATCGTCAAACACGGCTTTGCGAATACAGGGCAGTTTTGTTATCGTGTCAATAGAGTCTATGTACATAAAAATTTGTACCCAGCATTTTGCGAAAAAATGAAAGCAGCAACCGAAAAGTTGACGCTTGGATTGGGTATTGAAGATGCCTGCGATCTAGGTCCCATGGTCAATGAGAAAATCTATGCTAATGCATTCCAACAGATTGAAGATGCCCAAAGCAAGGGTGCGAATATCCTGACTGGAGGCAAGCGCAGAACTGGCGGAATCTATGAGAAGGGCTTTTTCTTGGAACCCACCTTGATTGCAGCTGCAACAGCTGATATGAAAATCATGCGGGAGGAAACCTTCGGACCAGTTATTGGCATAGCAGCTTTTGATGATTTGGAGGAAGCGATACAGGAGGCCAATGCCTCGGTTTACGGATTAGCGGCCTATATCTTCAGCGCCAATATTGGGACAGGCTTACGCATAGCAGAGCAATTGCAAGCAGGTTCGGTGTGGGTCAATAATATCCAACGCTCCTATCACTCGGTCCCTTTTGGAGGGATGAAACAAAGTGGGATCGGTCGTGAAAAAGGAATTCATGGTTTGGAAGAATATACCGAATTGAAGACCATTTATCTGAATTATTGAAATGGAAATCCTTCAAGAAAACCATAGGGCTATTTGGGAAGATGCGAAAGAGTTTCTTCAAATCAGGGACAATGATGTGCATACCCTCCATTCTTACCAATTGGTGAAGTTGCTTTTGCAATGGTACCCGAAAGCAGATGCAGAAGTGTGCCTTTTGGCGATGATGTTGCATGATACTGGATGGAGTAAAATTCCAGCAGATAAAATATTAAAGGCCTTTGGGCCCAATAATCAATATCCCGAATTGACCCGTGCGCATGAAGTATATGGGGTGGAAATCGCCTCAGCGCTTTTGGAGCAACATGGATATTCTCAAGAGTTTATCGCACATGTAGCAGCCATTATAGATGGACACGATACCACTGCGGAGGTACGTTCCTTTGAAGATTCCATCGTCAAGGATGCGGATAAGCTTTGGAGATATACTCCTCATGGTATTAGTACCATTGGGAAATGGTTTGAAATCGGGAAAGCGGAGGTTTTGGAAATTTTGGATGGACATGTCCTGCCAAAATTGCTCACCTCACAAGGAAAATGGTTGGCAAAATCCTTTTTGGAGATTGCTTACACAGAAATGAATGCGGAAAAGTTAATCAAACAGTGATGGATTTAAATTTTAAAGGAAAAACAGTCATCATCACAGGGGCTGCCATAGGTCTAGGAAGGGCATTTGCGGAAGCGTTTCTAGAAAGAGGTGCTCAAGTGGCCATCTGTGACATTAATTTGGAAGCAGCGCAACAGACAGCCATTGAATTAGGGGCATCTGCCTTGGCTTATGCCATGGATGTCAGCAATGCTACTCAAGTGGAAGAAGTGATTGCAGCAATTCATAAGAGCTTCGGTTCTATTGATGTTTTGGTTAACAATGCCGCCATGTATGGTAATTTGAGCCGAGCGCCTTTCTATGAAATTTCAGAAAAGGAATGGGATAAGGTGATGCAGGTCAATATCAAAGGTCCCTGGTTGTTGGCAAAAGCCTGTTTTCCCTATATGAAGGAAAACGGTGGCAAAATCGTCAATATCAGTTCGGCTACCTTTATGTCCGGGTCGCCTAATTGGTCCCATTATGTGAGTTCAAAAGGAGCAGTTATCGGGCTTACCCGAACGCTTGCCAAAGAATGTGGACCATTCAATATCAATGTCAATGCAGTAGCCCCTGGGTTTACCTTGACGGAAGCCAGTCTTTCCATCATGGAAAATGCCGCTACCTATGGAGTGGACAGGGGGAGTATCAAAAGAAGTTCAAGCTCCGAAGATATCGTGGGGACAGTTTTGTACCTCAGCAGTTCGCTGGCAGCCTATGTCACCGGACAAACCATCGTCGTTGATGGAGGAAAACAATTCATTTAACAATAAAATCATAGCCACATGGAAACCATCACCGAAAAGAAATTTCAGTTTAATCCATATAGTCCAATCATGGACGCAGATCCTTTCCCTTTTTATAAGACCTTGCGGGACGAGCACCCTTGCTTTTGGTCCGATGATGTCAACATGTGGATTCTTTCCCGCTACGATGATATCAAAAGAGCTGGTGTAGAATGGGAAACCTTTTCTTCAAGCCAAGGGAATCTGGTGGATGAGCTTCCCGGACGGTCCGGTTCTACCCTAGGCACTACTGATCCTCCCCGTCATGACCGCTTGCGGAAACTCATCCAATCAGCCTTTGCCAAAAATAATTTGATGCACCTGATGGAGCCAACCAAGGAGTTGGTAACAGAGGTTTTGGACCGGGTGTTGGAAATGGGTTCGTTTGATTTTGTACAGGATTTTTCCAGTCAGATAACCGTAGGGACTTTATTTGCTATGATGGGTTTACCGGATGAGGATCATCATGAGGTTCGGAGAAATGTGATTTTGTCCATTCAATCAGACCAAGAGACTAGGCAAAAAGGCCCTGAACATATCGCTGGATTTAAGTTTTTGACCAACTATGTGGAAGATATTGTGCGTCAACGCAGAGCAGACCCGAAGGATGATTTGATTTCCCGGTTGATTTTGGCGGAGATTGACGGAGATAAATTAGAGGAAGCTGAAATCATCATGACCTCTGCTACCATTATTTTGGCAGGTGTGGAATCGCTTTCCAGTTTCTTGTCCATGATGGCCTACAATATGGCAACCTTCCCAGATGCCCGCAGGAGATTGGCGGCCGATGTAAGTTTGATGCCAAAAGCCATTGAAGAAACGCTCCGATACAATACCTCCGCACAGCGTTTCAAGCGGGTATTGACTAAAGATCTGGAGATGCACGGTCAGCAAATGAAAAAAGGTGATTTTGTCATGCTTTGCTACGGGTCAGCCAATAGAGATGAGCGCTTTTTCAGAAATCCAGATGTGTATGATTTGGAAAGAAATACCAGAGGGCATTTAGGATTCGGAG
Organism: Mongoliitalea sp.; assembly: GCF_054166905.1. Taxonomy (NCBI): domain Bacteria; kingdom Pseudomonadati; phylum Bacteroidota; class Cytophagia; order Cytophagales; family Cyclobacteriaceae; genus Mongoliitalea; species Mongoliitalea sp. The sequence goes on from NZ_JBSZCK010000005.1 coordinate 25,356, forward strand.
GCGGCGTGCATTTGTGTTTGGGTAATATGTTTGCTCGGATGATAACTACAATTGCGATGGGTGAATTTTTCACCAGAATACCTGAATACTACATAAGCGTGGAACAGTTGGATTGGAATCCATCTACCACCTTCCGATCACCGGTCAAATTACCTTTGACTATTGGGAAATAAACACATTTAAATTTTATCAATATGCCACAGATTACTTACATCGATTCAGACGGAAACAAGCACCAAGTAGAACTGCCTTTGGGCGCTACGATTATGGAAGGTGCGGTTCAAAACGACATTAAAGGAATTATCGCCGAGTGTGGAGGTTCCTGTATGTGCGCCACTTGTCATTGCTACATCGGCGAGGAATACCTCGACAAACTCCCTGAAATGGAAGAGGAAGAAGACGAAATGTTGGAGGGAGCGGTAGCACCGAGAACGGAAAGAAGCCGCTTAGGCTGTCAGGTTCGCATTAGCAATGCTTTAGATGGTTTGGTCGTAGAAATTCCGCAAGAACAATAAGCACATCAGCGGGGGTAGTAAGTAAATGCTACTATCTCCGCTATTCCCCAAGATACCACTCAATTCCATTCCCATGAAGAAAAATGTCATCATCATCGGTGCCGGCCACGCAGGTATACAGGCTGCTGCTTCCCTTCGCGAAGAGGGGTTTGAAGGGTCTATCTGTATTTTCTCAGAAGATGCGGATTTTCCCTATCAAAAACCACCCCTATCCAAAGGCTATTTGGATGGTTCCCAGCAAAAGAACAGCATCATGTTTCGCTCAGAAGCTTGGTATGAAAACAATCAGGTGGAGCTGAAATTGGGTGAGATTGTGGAAAAAGTAGATATTCCACAAAAGGCAATACAAGCAACTTCAGGGGTATATGTATTTGATTTCTTGGTTTTTGCTACGGGTGCATACAACAGAGAGTTAGCCATTCCTATCCAAGGAAAAGACCAACCGCTGTATCTACGCACTATGAAAGATGCTGATTACCTCAAACAAGCGCTGGACAAAGCAAGTGTTCAGGATGTATTGGTGATCGGAGGAGGGTTTATAGGATTAGAAATCGCAGCCTATGCGGCCAAATCCGGAAAAAAAGTAACTGTAGTGGAATACCAGCCTCGCCTCATGCAGCGCGTACTTCCCCCGATGTTAAGCGAGCATTTTGCGGCGAAACATCAGGAGTATGGTGTGAAATTATTGATGGGCATGGGTGTCCAATCCCTTCATCAGGAAGGGCGATGGACAGCCACACTTAGCAATGGAGAGGCCGTTTCAGCCGATAAAATTATAGTGGGTATAGGCGTTTTACCAGCACAGGCACTTGCGGAAGAAGCGGGAATTCGATGCAGCAATGGTATTGAAGTCAATGAATTTTGTGAAACATCCGTTGCTGGAATTTATGCCATCGGAGATTGTGCTCTACATCCCAATCCCTTTGCCAAAGGACAGTTAGTTCGCTTGGAGTCTGTACAAAATGCAGTTGACCAAGCTAAAGTCATCGCCGCAAGTATTTGTGGAAAGCCTACGACTTATCATCAAGTGCCTTGGTTTTGGACACATCAGTACAACCTCAAACTGCAAATGGCTGGCCTTTCCGAAGGCTATGACCAACTCCTCGTTCGGGGAAATGTTGCAGGAGATAAATTTTCTGTCTTCTATTTCAAAGCGCATCAATTAATAGCTGTGGACTCTATCAACAAACCCGCAGACCACTTGCAAGCAAGAAAATGGATACAGGCGGGCTACACGCCTGACCTTGAAAAACTGGCGGACGATTCCATCAAGTTAAACGAGTGTTGAGATGCAGGCGATTCGAATTCAAGATGCAACCATTCATTACGCTTTCAACAAAGGGGAGAAAGACCTAACCTTGGTTTTTATCAATTCCTTGGGGACAGATTTTCGCATTTGGGATGCCGTGATTGATGGCTTGGGTACCGAATTTGGATCACTCAGATTTGACAAAAGAGGCCATGGTCTCAGTAGCTTGGGAGCCATAGAAAAGGGCTGTATTTCCTTTTATGCTGATGATGTGATGGGGCTGTGTGAACAGTTGGGTTTGGATAAAATTGTGCTGGTTGGATTGTCCATTGGAGGCTTAATCAGCTTGGATATTTACCAGCGTTATGCTGAAAAAATTGCAGGAATTGTCTTTATGGATACTGCTCCAAAGATTGGGACGACGGAAGGATGGAACAATCGCATTGAAACCATCTCAAGCAATGGAATGCAAGTCTTAGCCCCTTCGATTTTGACCAATTGGTTTTCACCGAATTTTCAATTGGAGCATCCTGCCGCATTTACCTTGTATCAAGCCATGCTAGAACGGGCGGATGTTTTGGGGTATATGATTGCCTGTGAAGCAATTCGTGATGCTGACTACACCCAAATAGCTCAAGATATTTCCATTCCAGTAATCTGTATGGTAGGCGAGGAGGATAAATCAACTCCTGTGGCATTGGTTCAAGCCTTTGCCCAATTGATGAACTGTCCCTTGATTACAATTCCCGATTCAGGGCATTTACCCTGCGTGGATAACCCTGAGCGCACTACTGCCATTTTAAAAGATTTTATTTCAGCTTTATGAATTCAACAGATAAGTACCAAAAGGGCATGCAAACCCGCAAATCAGTTTTGGGGGAAGCTCATGTTGCCAAAGCGGAGGCTGCAAAAACATCTTTTGATGAGGGTTTTCAGCAATTCATTACCGAAACTGCTTGGGGTACAGTATGGTCCGCTGAGCACTTAACTAAGCGGGAACGCAGCATGATTACCATAGCGCTTCTGGCAGGGCTTGGACATGAAGAGGAATTGATACTGCATTTCAAAGCAACCCAGCAAACAGGAGCAAGCCTGGAAGATATCCGAGAAGTATTGATGCATGTGGCCATTTATGCGGGTGTACCAGCTGCCAATACTGCCTTTAGAATAGCCAAACAAGTCTTTAACCTTTAACAGCATGCATATGGATAATACTAAAAACCAACGTGATTGGACTAGCCATCCTCCCCTGATAGCTCCAGGCTATAAATCCACTATTTTCAGAGGGCCTTCTCAAAACCTGATTACCGTACCCGAATTGATGAAACCGAGTTCCGGACCCATCTTCGGTTTGGAGTCTGTGTCTCCACTCGATCATGATTTGACAAGGAATGGCATCAAAAACGGTGAACCGATAGGAGAACGGATTGTGGTGAGTGGTCGGGTTATGAATCAACATGGACAGCCTTTGAAAAATACACTCATTGAAGTGTGGCAGGCCAATGCTGCGGGAAGATATGTCCACAAGCGCGACCAACACCATGCCCCGTTAGACCCTAATTTCTTTGGTGCTGGTAGGTGCGTGACGAATGAAGAAGGTATTTTTAAGTTTTACACCATCAAGCCAGGAGCCTATCCTTGGGGAAATCATCCCAATGCCTGGAGGCCTAACCACATTCATTTCAGTGTATTCGGACCTAATATCGGTACACGCTTGGTCACCCAAATGTATTTTCCAGGAGACCCCTTGTTGGAGTACGATCCCATTTACTTGGCTGTTCCCGAAAAAGCCCGTGAGCGCTTGATTTCAACATTTGACCTAGGCTTGACAGAAGAAGGTTTCGCTTTGGGTTACCAATTTGACATCGTATTGAGAGGCAATCATTCAACCCCTTTTGAACATGAATAAGCTAGGACAAACCCCATCACAGACGGTAGGACCGTATTTTGCCTATGGTCTGACACCGGAGCAATATAAATTTGACCATAAAAGTTTGGCTACTCCTGTTTTACTAAATGCCAACCAAAATTCTAAAGATTTAATCCTCTTGAGAGGTAGAGTTTTTGACCTTCATGGAGCACCGGTGGACGATGCCATGATTGAAATCTGGCAGGTTGACCAGAAGGGCGTCTTTCGAACTGAACCCCATCAAGGATTTATTTCGATCGGTAGAATGGGGACTGGCACTCTAGATGGAAACTGTTATGAGTTTACCACCTGCATTCCGGCAGCGGAAAAGCAAGGTCAGGCACCTGCTATTCACATGATTGTCTTTATGCGAGGGTTGTTGAGTCATGTGTATACCCGTGTGTATTTCGAAGATTTTAAGGAACTCAATCAGGAAGACCCTTATTTGAAGTTGGTGGTAGAAGAGAGAAGAAGCACTTTGATTGCCAAAAAAGTACAAGAAAGGCCTGTTACGATTTACGAGTTCAATTTGTACATGCAGGGAGAAAAAGAAACGGTGTTTTTTGATTATTGATATGCAAACAAAGATACAAACATTGCAAGCGGCTATTGCTACTTATCTTTTCGATGGTGCTACGGTGGCTATGGAAGGATTTACGCATTTGATTCCCTTTGCGGCAGGACATGAAATTATCCGTCAGGGGTTCAAAAACCTGGAATTGGTTCGGATGACCCCGGATATGATTTATGACCAATTAATTGGAGCGGGATGTGTTCGGAAATTGAGATTTTCATGGGGAGGGAATCCAGGAGTGGGCTCGCTGTATCGACTGCGGGAAGCCATTGAAAAAGGCTATCCACAACCCTTGGAAGTCGATGAACATTCCCATGCCGCCATGGCTGCCGCCTATGCAGCTGGGGCTTCGGGGATGCCATGTGCTATCTTCAAAGGCTATTATGGAGCAGATTTGGCAAAAGTCAATCCTTCTATCAAAACGCTTTCATGTCCATTTACGGGAGAACGATTGGTGGCAGTACCTGCGATTCGACCTGATGTTACCATCATTCATGCCCAAAAAGCCTCCAAAAAAGGAGATGTTTCCCTAGAAGGAATCGTGGGTGTACAAAAGGAGGCTGTGTTAGCAGCCAAAGCAGCCATCGTCACCGTGGAGGAAATAGTCGATGAGTTACAGCCTTCCAACCCGAACGCGGTCATTTTACCTTCGTGGACGGTCAGTGCGGTGGTGCATGCGCCTGGAGGTGCCAAACCGAGTTATGCGCATGGGTATTATAGCCGCGATAACAAAGCTTACATGGCTTGGGAAGCGGTTTCGAAGGACCGAGAAAAATTTAATGAGTGGCTTCAGGAGTTAAAATCAACAGACTATGCAGTATAATTCAACAGAATTGATGACCGTTGTGGCATCGCGAATTTTAATGAATTCAGATGTATGCTTTGTGGGGATTGGATTGCCCTCAGCAGCTTGTAATCTGGCTAGATTGACCCATGCCCCTGATATTACGTTGATTTATGAATCTGGAACGATACAGACCAAGCCGGATGTGTTGCCATTGTCTATTGGGGATGGAGAATTGTGTGAAACGGCATTGACCACAGTATCAGTTCCTGAAATGTTCAGCTATTGGCTGCAAGGTGGTCGGATTACCGTAGGATTTTTAGGAGGTGCACAAATTGATAAGTTTGGCAATATCAATACTACCGTGGTAGGGGATTATCATAAACCTAAGGTTCGCCTTCCAGGTGGTGGTGGAGCTCCGGAAATCGCTGCGTTTTGTCATACCATTTACGTAATCATGAAGCAATCTCCTCGAGCTTTTGTAGATAAGGTGGACTTTATTACTTCTTTTGGCCACGGCGATGGTCCTGGTCAACGGAAAGCCATGGGCTTACAAACGAGTGGGCCATCTAAGATTATCACGGATTTATGCATCATGGAAACGGAAGAAGCTACCGGAGAATTTATCGTGACGTCCATTCATCCGGGTGTTGCCCGAGAGACCATTCAGGAGAATACAGGTTGGAAGGTACGGTATGCCGAAGAAGTTGCTGTTACCGAGGCTCCTGAGTTGGAGGAGTTAGATGCCTTGAGATTATTGAACGAAAAGACTAAACAAGCCCATCAAGGGTAATCAAAATGATACAAGACGTTTATATATGCGCATTTAAGCGAAGTGCTATAGGAAGATATGGAGGAGCTCTTTCTGGAGTTAGACCGGATGATTTAGCAGCAGCAGTGATCAAAGGAACTTTGGCTACCCTTCCCGATTTGGATCCTGCGGCTATAGACGATGTGATTTTTGGCTGCGCCAATCAAGCAGGAGAAGATAACCGCAGTGTGGCCCGCATGGCATCTTTGCTGGCAGGGCTGCCTACGAGCATTCCCGGCGGAACAGTCAATAGGCTCTGTGGTTCGGGTATGGATGCCATCTTAACCGGAGCTCGTATGATCAAATCCGGCGATGCTGACTTGGTAGTGGTAGGAGGAGTAGAGAGCATGTCAAGAGCACCCTTTATTATTCCGAAGGCTGATGCGGCTTTTTCCCGAAATATGAGCATAGAAGACAGTACGCTTGGGTATCGCTTTATCAACCCAGTATTGGATTCCTTGTATGGTTCTGATAGCATGCCGGATACGGCGGAAAATGTTGCAGAGATGTATCATATCAAGCGGGAAGACCAAGACCGCTTTGCTTTTGCTTCTCAGGAAAAATGTGCCGCTGCTCAACAATCGGAAAGGTTTGCACAGGAGATTTTAACCATCGAGGTGAAGGTCGGAAAATCCAAAGTCATCTTCGATCAAGACGAGCATCCACGAGCAGGAACAAGTTTGGAAAAGTTGAGTTCACTTCCTGTGCTATTTAGAAAAAATGGAACGGTAACTGCTGGTAATGCCTCCGGAATCAATGATGGAGCAGCCTGTTTGGTATTGGCTTCCGAAAAAGCCATTAAAAAGCATCAGCTAGAACCCATAGCCCGGATAATTACCGGAGCTGTAGCGGGTGTTCCTCCAAGAATCATGGGCATTGGTCCTGTACCTGCTACACAAAAACTATGGGCAAGAACTGGGTTATCCGATAAAGATTTTGATTTGTATGAATTCAATGAGGCATTTGCAGCACAGGCCTTGGCTTGTTTGCAGGAATTAGAGATTGCCTTTGATGACCCGCGGGTCAATGTAAATGGTGGAGCCATTGCACTGGGGCACCCGCTTGGGATGTCTGGTGCAAGAATTACTGGCACCTTAGCCCTCGAAATGCAGGCCAGAAAAGCCAAAAAAGGCTTGGCGACCATGTGCATAGGGGTCGGGCAGGGTATCAGCATTGCATTGGAATTGGTTTGACCTATTTGGGGAGCCGAATGTAAATATCTCTGTGGCAGGATGATTTACAGGTCCCATGGACTATAGCTCCCTTCTTTTTTCTTAACTTCAACACATGATTGACCGAAAGATTTTCAAGACTTACTGGGGTTACCCTCAGGTGAACTCACATTTTAATGATACGAGTTTTATTCGTGCGCTTTTGACATACGAATCTTGTTTAGCTTCCTGTCAATCCAGTTTAGGTATTATTCCAACCGAGGCTGATCAAGCCATCCAAGAGGCTGTCAATCGAGTGAATGTAAATGAAGCCTTAATTCAACAGGTGGATAATTCCACAGCCGAAAATGGTATCCCAACCATCGCAGTAGTCGAGGCTATTAAAGAACTGCTGGACCAAAGCTTTCATCCATTTTTACATGTTGGGGTTACATCTCAGGATTTGATTGATACTGCGTACATGCTTGCACTTCAACAACTGACCAAAGACTTTCAGCAGGTGTTTTCTGAAAGTTTTCGATCCCTAGTGAATTCTTGGCTAGGAAAAAGTGATTGGTTGTGCATGGCACGAACCCGACAGCAACAGGCCCTGCCGGTGACTTTTGGGTACAAACTTTACCATTGGTTTGCGCCATTAGTAGATAGCTTGGCGATGCTTAAACAGCTCCATTTTCCAGTTTCTCTGGGTGGACCTGTGGGGGATATGCGGACCTTTGGATTGCAAGGAAAGGAGCTTACAGCAAAGTTGGCAGAAGCCTTGGGCTTGGATGATTTTGGAGATGATTGGCATCAAAACAGGCAGCCTGTTTTGGCTATTGTGAACGCGTATGAGGGAATTTTGATGCAGCTTAGGAAAATCCTTCAGGATTGGCTTTTTTTGGCGAATTCAGAGGTTGGAGAACTTCGACTGGAGTCTAAAGGGAAGAGTTCAGCCATGGCGCATAAAAATAATCCTGTTCAATTGGAACAGGCGATGGTACTGGTAAAAATAGCGCTTGACAGTATACAAAATTACAAGCAGCATGCTGTCTTCAGTTCCGAGCGGGATGGGGTCAGTTGGACGCTGGAATGGTATTATTTAAGCAGTTTGGATACTCAGCTTCAGTTAGCGGCACATGGTTTTTTAAAAACCATGCAGGTAATGGATTGGCAGAAAGAGCAGATGGAAAAGCATACCTCATCTTTTCAGCATCAATTGCAAGAACCTTCTTTAAGTATGAGCTTTAAAGAGGCGTTGGAGAAATTGTTAATATCCAAATAGGATTGATTTTTATACCACAGCTTGTTCCTGTTTTCAAACCAGTCTCTGCCAATTACTATTTCCCCACCTCTCCATATAACTTTACCAATTTTTCAGTTTCCGCGATATTTCTGTTCAAAACCTTGGGCAGAAAGAAGAAGCTAAGAAACAAAAAGGCCATACAGGCAATGATCAAACTGAAAAACACCTGTGTAAAGATGGAGTCGAAGAGGTTTTCAGGATTGTTGAGGAAGATATGTCCTTGCATACAGATTTGTATTCCCAGATTAAAGTACACGAAAAGTATGTTTTGAGCTGTATACGATGCGTATTGCTTGTATTGTGCATGATGTTTCCGGTATTTGAAAAACATCCCAATCATCGGTACAATCAGGGCGGCAATCATGATGAAATACCATGTTTTGATATCAGGCACCAATAGGGAGGCTTGATACATGGCAACCCCAATCCCTATCGGAATGAAGATATTGATGCCGCTAAAAACAGTTTTGATTTCCTCCCAATAATATCTTCGGAACCGTCTTTCTATCATCTTCAAGTAAGACTCCTCCAAACCCGAAAACCCAAAAATCCCAAAGGAGGCATGCACCTTAGCAAAGGCAGCTTCTAAGCTGAGTTTAGGATTCTCCTCCAATAGCTCTTCTATCTTACAGGCCACATGATCTAAGATTTCATACTGCACATCGATAGCAGGATACCCCTTATGGGAAATCATCTTTTTGAGTTGTTCGATTTGGTCTTTACTTAGTTTCATAGAGGAAGGGTTTGAGTTTGGATTGATAGACCATTAAGAGTCCTCTGTTTGCTAGGAGTAACATACATAAGATGGCTGTGGTAGTGGCGGGGTTTGCGGTCAGCACATCAAAAAAGCTTTCAAAACCTTTTAACTGCTTGATAGTAAAAAGAAAAATTCCCCATCCAAATAGATGTGCACCAATCAGCACATTGAACGCATCTCTTTTGCTACTGTATAGGCCTTTTCCCTTCAATTCAGGAGCTTTCTCTCCAAAGGTATCCTTAGTATGATAAATCCATGCAAAAAAGAAGGTTGGAAGTAATACAAGAAGTAAAAATAGAGGTACCATCAGTACGCTTACCGTTGAAAAACTAAATCCAATAACTGTTGCTATGGCTAATAACAAGAGTTGGCTTAGGATATTTTTAGGATTTAAAGAAAAAATGCTTTTGGCAAAACAAGATGCAAACTCTAAACTCAGCGCATGCTCATGTTTAAATCTTATTTTGAACAGCTTCCATCCGGTCCAGTTCTCTTTTTCTTTTTCCCAAAATGTTTGGACATCTTCAGTTCCTGATGCTTCATAGGCACAGAGGATATGGTCTAGAATTTCAATATACAATTCCTCACTATGGATCGGGAGTTTAGTGACCTTTTCTTCTAGGTATTGAAGGTCTTTTGGGGATAGTTTCATGGTTTTTAATTAAGCTGTTTCGTACATTTTTTGAAGGACTAAGGTTCTTTCCATACTATGGCCAATACTTTTTCTTACACTCAAGAGGAGAGAGAAAGTAATGAATATAATGCTGATCAAGATCCATTCGGTGATATTCATAGAGGTGAGGTTCCACAATTGAAGTTCGTTTGCTCTCCAAATTAAGTTGAAGGCGATGTATAAGCCTATATAAAGCATCAAACTCAAGGTAGAACTTTGTTTGATTGCTGCGTATTGTTGAAACTTTTTCAGTTGCCTCCAATTATTACCAGAAATTAGCTCAATGAGTACGAAAAAAATACCGATGGAAAACAGGTAGCTGCCTAGGTAACTGCTTCCAAATAAATATTGATTGAAATAAGCTAGGCCAAGGAATAGCGCAGTTATTCCAAGAGGAAGCACGATCCTCCAGCTGGTCAAAATATTTCTTAGTACTTCCATGGTGAATTTGGTAGCCTTTTGTTGAATAGTTTTTTCATAAGACTCCTCCAAACTCGAAAATCCGAATATTCCAAAGGAAGCATGTACTTTGGCAAAGGCAGCTTCTAATGACAGTTTGGGATCTTGTACCATCAGCTCTTCTATCTTACACGCTACATGGTCCAAAATCTCGTATTGCACATCGATTAGCGGATAACCCTTATAGGAAATCATTTTTTTGAGTTGCTCGATTTGGTCTTTACTTAGTTTCATACAGTCTTCAATTTTTGAATTTCACGGATTGTCATAGTAGATCCAATGACAAATAAAAAGGAGATATAAAGAGTGGTGATTACCAAGATTGTTTGTGGAGTACATTTTAGCGTCAAAAGCAAATCATAATTTGTTGCAGGTAACAAAAGCCAGAAAACCAACCAAGAAGAGTTCCAAGAGGCGACTATAGTTGAGTTTTGTATCAGTTTCTTTTTGAAAGTCAATGCAATCAAAAAGCTGATGAGGACCATGAAGGAGATTTTCATCCATTTGATGGCAAAAGGGATTTCAAGGCCAGTACCGTTCACCACTAATATTATCAAAGCAGCTAGCAAGAGAGATTTAATCAAAATTATCGGTTCAAAGAACGATTTAAAAAGTGACTTCATTTTTGACAAATGGGTAGCGATGAGTACATTCATCTGGAATTTTTCAGGATTTATCTTTTGGCGGGCTTGATGAAATGCCGTGTCAAAATCCAATCCTTTCTTCATCAATTGCTCCGTCTCTGAGGCTATATGGTCTAACAGTTCATTCTGAATGTCCCAATAGTATATTTTAGCTTTTGAAAGCTCTTTGTTGATGATATTTATTTGGCACTGATTCAGTTTCATGGTTTGATAAGTTTTAGGGTTTTAAGATTAATAGCGTTAAAAGTCACCCAACAACAAGCAAGCAATATTATGCTGAATGAAACCAAGAAGTACGGAATCAAATAGGCATAGGGGGTATTCGTAAGTAAGTTTGGGATTAATTGAGCAAATAAATTGGTGATCCCAAAGATGAATAGATGGGAACCAAAAAACTGTTGGGCTAGGACGTATCTAGGTTTATGCACGCTTGGGGCCAAAGACCAGCTAAACCCATATTTGTTTTTATTAAAATAGATGGAAAAGCCTACCAAAGAAAACAGTATCAAAGCAGAAACGATATAAGTCCCTTCTGGTCCTGTCAACTGAAATACCGGAGTAGCGAGCAAACCTACAAGCAGGAGGATGCCTAGTTTTTTCCAGCCCAAGGTCCAGACTTGATAGCTTGATCGTGCGGTTCGTAAGAACTCCTTCCAAACAGATTTTTCTAATTCTTTTTCCATTCCCTTAATAACTGACCAAGAAAAAGTGTCGTCCAACTCTTCTTTCTTTTTTAAAAAATTCTCTTCTGATTCCTGCTCTAAAGCCGAGATATAATGATCTAACAACTCATCGTAGATTTCCTGATACGCAATCAAGCAACGATCGAGTCTAGTTTGGATGGTTTGAATTTCGGTTTCTGATAGCTTCCTCATAATTTCCGTTATCAATTGAGTTTAGGTCTTGAGAGATTAGTTTTTGTACGGAACCTCACTATTATCATAAGTGTAAATAGCCACACTCCAGCTACAGTCGCATATAAATAAGGAGGCTGGAATATGAAATTTGTATTATTTTCACTCCCCACTTCCATTATATATATAAGGAGTAATGGAGCAAGGACAATTACAAGACAGATTACATGTAATATTGCAAAGCCTTTTGGAGAATCTGCTTTGGAATGGGCAAAAATCGGTTTATCATCAATGAGACGATAGTGATGCTTTTTCTCATTAGTGGGGTACACCCTTGATATCATCCAGTTTTCAACATAAAAAGCGGATACCATAATAATATTCAGTACATGAATAAGCGCTCCTACTTTTGGGATGTAGTTTGTCAGTGTTAGGACAAAGGCTAGTAAGACTAATGGGATCCAACTATTTTTTAGCGAAAACAAAGCCAATAGTTCCTTTTTGAATTGTATGGGGTACTCAGCTTTTAGATTTTGAAGGTATTTTGCAGCAGTCTGCCGACAATATCCGATTGTAAATGTTTCATCCAATTCAGTCAATACCTCTTCCATGGATCGTTCCTCCTCCTGTTCCAGGGCCGACAGATAATGATCCAATACTTCATCTCTTACCTCGATGTAAGGGATGTGCTTTCCATTGATATGGTAGTGTAAGGTTTCGATATCTTTTTCTGTCAGTTTCATATCAAAGCCGTTTTAGATTTGATTTTCCAGACCTCTATCAAGGATAAAGCATAAAGGGTTACCAATACTGTAAAAACTGCTGCAACCTGTGGTGCGATCAATTTTGTAGGTTCCCAATTGAAAAATAAAGATGGAAAACTAATAAACGAGTATATGAAAATACCAGGTAAGCTAGCTCTATTTTCAAAGAAGCCAGCGAAGGAAGACTGGATTGGTATTCCCATTCCCTTAAAGGATTGACGAATGGGTTTCATTTGTTTGTATGATTGATAGCCATAGTATAGCTGAAAGCCTAGTAAGAGCGCAAAAGGCAATAGGATAATCATTTTTAATTCGGTTGGACTTTGAAAATAAGTACTTAAGTAAATGGTAACCGCTATCAAGCCCAAAAGATACGCCCAGCGCCCGGCACAGAAAAAGCTGCGGATCACATGCCACTGGGTCTTACTGATGTCTTTATAGGCTGATTTTTTGAATTTGGACTGTAAGGCATGACAGTACGCGTAGCTGAATTTTTGGTCCAACTCAAAAAGCTGTGACTGGAACTCTTCCTCTGGAAATTCCTGCAAATGACTGATGAAATGATCGTACACTTCCATCAGGATTTCTGCGGAGGAAATCTCTTTCCACATGATGGTTTGGCGGATTTCTTGGAGTTCTATGTTGGTTAGTGGACGCATAGTTTTTAGTTTCTCGCAACGGGCGCAAAGTTTTTCGCCACGCTCGCTACGGGTACTTTTTTAGGCTGTAATTAACTTTAACATAAGTATTCAATTGTTCTTTGCGTTCGCTGCGCCAGTCGTTGCGCACGCTGCGTGAACTCGTTAAGCCAAGCCCGGCTTCCACTCGGGATCCAAGATACGTTGCAGATTGCCGACGAAACTCTGCAACTCGGACATCTTGGCGCTGACTTCCTTTTGCCCAGTTTTAGTTAAGCTGTAATATTTTCTTACCCGATTGTCTACTTGTTGGATTTCGGTGGTCAGCAGACCTTCTGCTTCCAACTTGTGCAGGGCGGGGTAGAGGGCACCTTCGGTGATTTTGATTTCACCCTCGGTCAGTTCCTTTACCCGTTGGGTTATCTCGTAGCCATACATTTTTTCATTCTCTTCCAACAGTTTGAGGATGATGGTTTGCAGGCTTCCTTTGATCAGATTGTTATTCGACATGGTGTTTAAGTACATTGGATGGCTAAATATATAAAAAAATTACATACATAAGAAACTTGGGTATATTTTTTTAGAATCGAGCTTGTCTACCGTTAGGTAGGAGGTTAGAAGCGAGCTTGTCTACCGTTAGGTAGGAGATTAGACTCAATTCCAGTCGTAATGCGATGTCGGTTTTAGAAATAAGAGACAAGAGACAAGATGGGGATGACAATTAAATTGAGAGATTATGAGTGATAGATATTGAAATATGCTCACTTCGACAAGCTCAGTGCGGGTGCTTCGACAGGCTCTGCACAAGTGCGCGATATAAATTTATATATGCCCACTTCGACAGGCTCAGTGCAGGTTCGGCGAAATATTGGGGGCGTGTGAATTAGGGGATTATTCTAAAAAAATATTTGCTATTTCATTATATTTCTAAGTTCGTTCTAGGAAAAAAACCATTAAGGAATTGAGAGGATTAAGGTATGCAATTAGTTTTCTCCCAATTCGAGAACCGACAGCTTTTGAATACTAATCACTTAATCAACTAATCACAATTCTCCACTCTTCACTTTCCACTGATCACTACTCACTGTTAACTACCCATTCAATGCCAGAGATTAAAATTCCAGGATATTGATTCGTGTATTCCTTAAAAACCTGCAAGAATTCTCTCTAAAAATCTCATTTCAAATCGTGGGTTAAAACCCACAAGACCTGTTTCTTCCATTTGAAATCCGACCAGTAGGTTTTGATATTTATACATGTTTCTCCTTAATTACGAGAATTTGTCTTGATTCTTGATTTTTGTCTCTAGACTCTCGCCTCTCGTTTCTCGCTTCTCTACTTATATCGATCATTCAACCCTTTTCCCTGATTTCATAGTGAAAAATAAGAAAAAGCTGTTGAATTTGTAATATAAATTCTTTCCCTTTGATGGTATGAATTATCAGCAAGTAATAGAGGAAGTATATCAGGAAGTACAGGAGCAAAATTTAAGAGGTAAGGTGGCTACTTATATTCCAGAGTTGGCGAGTGTAGATCCTAATCAGTTTGGCATTGCATTGGTGGATCTAGAGGGGAACGTTTTTGGGGTTGGAGATTATGAAGTTCCTTTTTCTATCCAAAGTATCAGTAAAGTTCATACGCTTACCATGGTTTTTCATGTGTTTAAAAGTAAGCTTTGGTCAAGAGTCAATGTTGAACCCAGTGGTAATCCCTTCAATTCTATCGCACAGTTGGAGTTTGAAAAGGGGATTCCTAGAAATCCTTTTATCAATGCGGGAGCTTTGGTTATTACGGATGCACTTTGTAGTAAATTTGAGAATCCTAGCCAGCAAGTATCTGATTTTATCAATGAATTAGCTGGTAAAACATGTGTTAGTATTAATCCTTCTGTGAAAAATTCTGAGAAAAACCACGGAGAACGAAATACTGCGTTGGCTTATTTCCTGAAAGCTTACAAAAACTTCGACAACAGGGTGGAAGAGGTGTTGGATGTGTATTTTTCCCATTGTGCCATGGAGATGAACTGTGTGGATTTGGCTAGATCTTTCTCATTTTTAGCAAATGATGGCTATTCCATCTTCGCCAAACGGGAGATCGTTTCTGAAAGCTATGCACGCAGGATCAATGCGTTGATGCTGACCTGTGGATTTTACGATGAAGCTGGAGAGTTTGCATTTAGAGTGGGATTACCTGGGAAAAGTGGGGTAGGAGGAGGTGTGGCCGCAGTCATGCCTCATAAATTCAGCATTGCTGTCTGGAGTCCCGAACTCAATGAAAAAGGCAACTCAGTTAAGGCAATCCATGCGCTGGAATTATTGACGGATAAATTGTCATTTTCGCTTTTTTAAAAGGTTCGATTTTAGCTTCGGAAGGGAAACCATTGAGGAATGAAGAGAATTAAGCTTTTATTTCAGACTATTCACTGCCCACTACCCCTTCAATGCCGGGGATTAAAATCCACGTCTATTGATACGTTTATCCCTTAGAAAATCATGCAGATGAGATTCATGAATTCTAATGCTGGTACCGGGTTAAAACCCACAGACGTATTTCATCCCAATTCATCCTTCATCCTTCAT
>NZ_JBSZCK010000006.1:0-5431 GCF_054166905.1 Mongoliitalea sp.
TATCAGAAAGGATGATGCAGAACTATCTTGATGAATTCTGTTATAAGCTCAACAGAAGATATTTCGGTCAAAAACTATTTGACAGGCTCATCATTGCTTCTATTTATCCATACTGGCATGATTGCGGATAATCATAAAAAATATTTATATGTTTTTATCTTACAGTTTCTTCTGTTTTAGGTTTACTTTTTAAAAATTCGTTTTAAACGATTTTTTGTAGTGATTTCAATTTTTACTTTTGTTATAATTAAAAATTAAGGCGAATAATAAGTAGTAAAAACATTAAATTCGGAATAAAATTTTTTTCTAAACATTTATTATAATAATTCGTAGGTCTGTGTCCACCTTGGAAAATATTTTCTGTTTGATTGGTTTTTAGGTAGTTTTCCAAATAAATACTTAGTGTTAACTTTTTGTTAATTCATTAATATTTTTTATACAAATTGAATTTTAACAAGCTTTAACTTAGAATTGCTCGATTGATAAAACTCAAAAAAATAACATGAAGAGGATTTTACTAGTAACCGCATTTTTGACATTGCTATCATCAGCAGTGTTTGCGCAGAGTAGAACTGTCTCTGGTCAGGTAACTTCGCGAGAGGAGCCTGAAGGAATTCCAGGGGTAAATGTTCTGATTAAAGGTACCACTAATGGTACTGTAACAGATTTTAACGGTAACTACACCTTGTCCATCCCAAGTGGGGATAACGTGGTGTTAGTTTTTTCTTTTGTAGGTTTCCTGCAAAAAGAGGTACGTGTTGGTAATAACAGTATTTTGGATGTTATTTTAGAGCAAGACCTTAAAACACTAAATGAAGTGGTAGTGGTAGGTTATGGTACTCAAGAGCGAAGAGACATTACAGGATCTGTGACTTCGATAAGTAACAAATCCATCGAAAACTTGGTGACCCCTTCATTTGAATCCCAGTTGGCGGGTCGTGCACCTGGGGTTCAGATTACTACTCCTAATGGTACCTTAGGAGCAGCTCCTATTATTCGTGTAAGAGGTGTGAACTCTATTACTGGTAGTGCTAGCCCTTTGATAGTAATCGATGGAGTACCTGTGGTTGATGCTGATAGGTCTGCTGTAAACGCCTCTAACCCGCTGGCAAACATCAACCCAGCAGATATCGAGTCATTCGAAGTACTGAAAGATGGTTCTGCAACGGCTATCTTCGGTTCCAGAGCTGCTAATGGTGTAATTTTGATTACGACTAAAAGAGGTTCTTCTGGCAAAGCTGTTGTGAATTACAATACGTCTATCGGTTTTAACGAAGCTCAGAACCGCTTTGATCTTTTGGACGGTAATGACTTTGTGACGATTGCAAACGAAAGAAGGACAAATGCCAACCAAGCTCCTCTCGCAAATCCAAGTGATATTAATACCGATTGGCAGGATTTGATCTTGAGAAGAGGTTTTACGCAGCAGCACAATCTTTCTATTTCTGGTGGTTCGGATGCTACGAAGTATTTCTTCTCCATGGGCTTCACCGAGCAAGAGTCTGCCTTGGAGCTAAATGATTTGAGAAGATACTCATTCAGAGCAAATGTAGACCATAGTGTGTCCAAGTCTGTTAGAATCGGTACCTCTATGAATTACTCTTTTACCGAAATCAACGGATTGAATCAGGGAGCTAACTCACTTTCAGGTATCATGCTGAATGCTACCCGAGCATTGCCAAACGTTTCGCCATTCGATCCCGCCAATACGCGATTTGATGGATTCAACGTAACAGCTGATGGTCGTACAACAGGCTTTGGTACCAACTTGGCTGGGCCTGATAATAACTTGCCAAATATTGGTTTCGTATTGGATAACAATGTTTTCAGAAACCGTATTCATAGAATTTTGGGTAATACCTATGCTGAAGTTGACTTAGCCAAAGGCCTAACTGCACGTTCCATGGTCGGAGTGGATTTGACTTTAGCTGAGGACTTCCAGTCTTTAGATCCGAGACATGGTGATGGACAGAGTGTGAATGGATCCGTTTTTATGGCTTTCAATCCAGCAACTCGTTGGAACTGGCAGAATACCTTGAACTATCAGGCAATTTTTGCTGAAAATCACATCTTCAATGTTACGTTGGGAGCGGAATTTCAATATGATCAGTTCTATAATTTTTCTGCATCAGGTAATGATATCTCCGATGATTTCTTTAGAAGAGATAACTTGATTTCTGGTTCTTATAACAATCAGTTCTCCGGTGGAGGATTTGCTGACAGAGGATTTGATTCTTATTTCAGTAGAATCAATTATGGCTATAAAGGTAAATATCTCGCTTCCTTCACGATAAGAAATGACGGGATCTCTGATTTGGCCAGAGAAAATCAAAGAGGTACTTTCTTTGGAGGATCGTTGGGATGGAGAATTTCTGATGAAGCATTCTTCAACTCTAGGTTAATCTCTGACTTTAAATTAAGAGGTTCCTACGCAGAAGTTGGAAATACAGAGATTGGAACTTTTGCTGCTTTTGGAGGATTCAGCCCTGTTTTGGGTGGTGCAGGTGCAGGTTTGGGTTACAATAGAATAGCCAATAGAGGTTTACTTTGGGAAACATCCAAAAAAGTAAACATTGGTTTGGATATGACGATTGGTAAGGTAACTATCGCGGCAGATGTCTTTAGAAACAATATTGATGGTTTGATTTTGAGCGCTCCAACCATCCCATCTTTGGGTGTGCCTGGTAACTCCATCAATCAAAACGTTGGTTCTATGTTCAATGAAGGTATTGAATTCAGAATGTTTACCAATGTTATGGAAAGAGGTAAATTCTCTTGGAACACAGATTTTAACTTGACGTTGATCCGCAATGAAGTGACGAATCTGGTACAGCCTATTGTATCTACTTACAACAGAACAGAGGTAGGCGGTCCTATTGCGCAATTGTATGGATTCAGATGGGCGGGTGTAAACTCAGCTAATGGTAACCCAATGTACTTTAGAGGAGATGATATCGTTCAGTTCAATTTGCAGCAAGGAAACTTAGGTTGGAGAGCATTTGACCCTGCTAACCCAGCCAATATTTCAACGGCAGCTGGACTTCCGACGCAAGAATTCTTAGGCAATACCCTGCCAATCTGGCAAGGAGGATGGATCAACAACTTTACCTATGGTAACTGGGATGCTGAATTGTTCTTCAGATTTTCTGGAGGTAATTTCATCATGAATGAAACTTTGAGAGGTCAATTAGGTCAAGGTTTCTCCAACAACAATGCCATTGTGATGAACAGATGGACAGAATCCGGTCAGCAAACAGATATTCCAAGACAGTATTCAGGGCAAGATGCCAACATGTGGTTGACAGCAGCTTCTAACTCTAGATTTGTGGAAAGAGGAGACTTCTTACGAGTTCAGAATATTGTGATTGGCTATACCGTGCCGACAGCAACTTTACAGAGTGCGTTTAAGGGAGCTATCTCCAGTGCGCGATTCTTTGCACAGGCACAGAATCCATTCCTATTCACTGGATACTCTGGCTTAGATCCTGAAGCTAATCAGTTCGCTGGTCAGTTGCAGTTTGGTGTTGACTGGAACGTTACTCCAATCTTCAGAACGTATTCTATTGGTCTGAATGTAGGGTTTTAATGCACATCAATAATTGAAAAAAGATGAAAAAGATACAATTTAGAAATATAAAATTAGGGATTGCTGCATTCGCACTGGCAGGTATTACCAGTTCATGCGAGGTGACAGATCTTTCTCCAGCAAACTTGATTCCGGATGAGGAGTCTTTTGGTACGGCTGCCAGAGTGGAGTCTTTGGTCCTGGGCGTATATGAGTCTGCGCAGCAAGGCTTTTACTTGGGATCTGCCGGTCAGGCAGGGAGGGGTTATCCTTTCGGAGCTGCCAACGTACAGCAAGGGGATTTGAGAGGTGAAGACATGTACAACGATCAATTGTTTTATGAAATTACCTACATCGCTGCACATACTCCTTTCAGTGCCAACAATAATGGTATGTGGATTTCTATTTATCGTATGATCAATAGAGCAAACATTGTTTTGGAAAGCTTGGATGCGGCTTTAGAGAATGGGGTGATCACCCAAGAGGTGAGAAATACCCTAAGAGGTGAGATGTTGTTTTTGAGAGCCTTGGGCCATCATGAGTTGCTCACACACTTCTCTAGACCATATATGGGTGATCCAAGTGCCATGGGTGTGCCTTACAGAAGAGTAGCGATCAATGATGTGCCTTTGGTGGCAGCAAATGAAACCTTGGGTAGAACCACGGTGGCAGAAGATTATGCATTGATCTTAGCAGACTTGAATGAGGCTGAGGAGTTGTTGCCTTTGACCCGAAATCATGCCCGTGTCCGCAGAGGTGCAGCGATAGGACTGAAGTCTCGAGTAATGTTACACATGGGTAACTGGCAGGGAGTTATTGACGAACATGCAAAGTTAGCAGGGACTTACTCTTTGATGGATTCTCCAGTAACACCTTTCAGGACTGTTAATAGTGCAGAAAATATTTTCTCATTTGTGCATACGGCTGAATCTAATGCAGGTGTGAATGGTGCTTTACCATCCATGTACGGAAATCCCGCAAGAGGTGCCCGGGGTCTTGTAAAGGTCAGCCCGCTTATCTGGAGATCAGACTTTTGGCACCCGGAGGATATCCGAAGAACTGAATTGACAGATAGAAATGCAGGAGGTATTTATACATTTAAATACACAGATGTTATCAATAGAACAGATCCTAATCCGATTCTAAGATACGCTGAGTCTGTATTAAATGCAGCTGAGGCACATGCACGTCAAGGTAATACAACAGTAGCAGTCGAATTATTGAATTCTGTAAGAGACCGTGCATTACCAGAAACTGTTCCGTCGTTTACATCAGCGGATTTCGCCAATACAGATGAGCTTTTAACCGCAATTTTCAATGAGCGAAGAATTGAATTGTTGGCAGAAGGTAGAAGATGGGCAGATATTCACCGACTATCAGGAGAAGGTAGAATTCCAGGTATCCCTATCAAAGCAACTTCTCGATCAATTACCAGTTTGGATTTCTATACCACCAATAGAGAAATTCCAACTGATCATGACTTGCCTTATACCAGCAATCTATTTGTTTGGCCAATTCCGATCGATGAGATTGTAAATAATAGCCAAGATCCAATTCCTCAGAATCCTGGCTATTAATTAACCTATATCAGCAATTTGTTCACTCTCCGAATCTTTGGTTCGGAGAGTTTTTTTGAGTAAAACTAAAACCTTTTGCTTTTATTTTTCGTAAAAACAGCCGTCTATTTTCAAAAATCTGCTTCATTGTTAAGTTTTGTTAAAAAAAAATATGTATATCCGTAATTACACCAGTAGCCAAATAAATATATAATGACAGTTAGTGACAATTGCTATTTGTGATCATTCAATGTATCTAAATTAGGTCAAAATAAACGGTTTTGACCATGAATATTGTAAACTTCATCAA
>NZ_JBSZCK010000007.1:0-5995 GCF_054166905.1 Mongoliitalea sp.
CGCAAGTTTTGTATTTTTGTACATGATGTTTTGGTGTAGTGACTATAAACATCATAAATTTTAGCGAGGCATCATAGCCTCGCTATTGTATTTTTCTAAGATATCCAAAAACACGCAGTGTTTTTGTCGGATGACAGTAATATTTATTCATAACAACTAAATAAAAATCAACATGAAAAAGCTATTTTCAGTCTTATTCGTCGGACTCATGTGCTTCACTTTAGTCAACTTCAATTTATCCGCTCAAGAAGAAGTTGTTGATGCGTCCGACTTGCCAAATTTATTTTACACAATTTGCAATGAAAACACAAATGTTATCACTCACATTGGGTGCGCCCCAATCCCTGGTGATTGTTTTGATGAAATAGAAGTAAATTAATTAGATCAAAAGACTATTCACTGTTTTTACAAGTGAATAGTCTTTTTAAAAATTTAGATTGTGAGGTTAACAAATTTATTACTCTTGTTTTTAATTACCGCCTGCTCTCAAAAGAAAGCTGAGCAGGCAGTTGCAAACAGCTCAAACGAATCAAGCATTGTTTTCAAACTTGATGATAATTCCTCAAACTTTATATGGAATTATCGTTACTTCAAAGGAGAACTCGTTAACTATAATCATACAACCCATAGTTTCGATTTTTTCAACGAGAAAGGACTTAGCAAGCGCATATATCTGGAAAAAGATGGTCCCAATAGAATTCCCTCCGTATGGGGTTTTTTCATTGATCAAGACGTTATTTTTATATCGGGACAGGTGGGGGAATTGATCCTGATTGACCTAACTGGAAATGTAAGAAGAAGGTACAGAGATTTGAAAAATAGTTCGAACATTTTGATCACTCCTCACTTCTTAGCATACCATCAGCCGCTTATCAGCAAGGGTAAATTTTACTTTGAGGCACTCCCATTCCAAAAATTAAATGCAATCCTATATTCACAAGCACCTTTAATGTATAGTTTGGATATGAAAACGGGCGAAGTTCAAGAAATAATGAATTATCCCAAAATTGGATCTGATAAAGTTATTTCTTTACAATACAACATATCAAATTCAACCATACAGCTTGACAACACAACTATCCTAAACTTTTCTCACCACCCTGACATCTTCAGTTACTCTAAAGGACAGTGGATTCAACATCGAATCAACTCGAGTTACTTTAAACCAATCTCGGCTTTTAAAGGAAGCGTTGATGATGAATTGGATGCACGTGAGCATCTATTTGATAATGGTATTTACAAAGCTTTAATTTATGACCCTTTTAGAAAACTGTATTATAGAATATACACTTTACCACGCTATCCTGGGGAAGTTGATTTCAGGAGAGATCCTTATCTGATGGTGGTTGATGAGAAGTTTAATCTCATAGAGGAATTCCCTTTTCCCCAAGGTCTGAGTATCCAAGGCCACTTTGTACATCAAGATGGCTTATATGTTTATAATGCTACACATGCAGAAAACCATGAAGATGAGATTAAGTTTGATCGAGTTTACCCCAGATGAAAAATTCATAATCTCCGTTAATTAAAATTCATTTTTATAGCATCGATCTCTTCGAATGAACATGTTGTTTTCGAGATTCTCAAACAGTTTTTGAACCATTTAATTTATTGAACGATCTTCATTCTGATCAAATATGCCAAGTCTTCATCTGTGTTTATTTCTACAGCATCCAAAATCCTCTGCACGGAAGCAGGATTGTTCTCGGTATGATAGGATTGGAACTTTTCTGGATCTAGGATAAATAGAACTTCATTATCAGCGTTTAAGAGGCGGGGATTCCCTACAAATCTGAAGAACCCATTATCTACTCGCAAACTAAATATTCTAGCGGAACAATCCTTTTTTAAATCAATAAAGGCCGTTTGAACTTTAGCATCATAGGTCATATTTAGAAACAGATAATTTTCATTTTTCAGGAAAAGACTACCTACAAACCTTACCCTGTCTTCGGGTCTTACTTGAGACCTTGTGTTGTCTTGAAAAAAAATCTCCCTATCCAATTTGAGATAATCTGATACAAAATCAAGCTCGTAAATTAAATCAAAATCTTGGCTATCAGTGTTGTATCTGAAAACCTGGTGACCAAAAGGATCACAATAATAAACTCCATCGTTACCTTGTTTCAAAAAACCTGAATAAGGAACAATCGCATTGGAGCGTTTGGGATCAAATGGAAAATACTCTCCCAGCATATTCCCCTCCAAATCAAATCTGTAAACATTGAAATTAGAATCAGTAGGATTGTTGGAAACATACACCAGAAATTCGTTTTCTGAAACAAGCTCAATTTTTTGGGCAAAAGCCGTTAACTGAACTTTTTTCAAAAATGCTCCCGTCTCTATCTCATAAGAAAACAAAGCTAGATCTCCCGGCGAGAAGATGAATACCGCATTGCCCGAAACAAAGAAGTCATAGGCAGAAACAAATTCTCCTGGACCTCCGCCCATATTTCCAAAATTTCTAATAAACTCCCCCGTTTTACTAAAGTGAGATAACCTCGTGGAAGACCCATCCAAAACAAAAATCCCGAAATCATTTTCAAGCACCCTCGTAAAGCTCAATATGGTTTCAGGTCCGCTTTTAAGGGCAATAACATCGATCAGAGAAAATAAATCCTCAATATTTTCAAAAGGAGCTGGAATTTCATTCAACAAATGGATAGGTCTAGAGTCCATTTCGCCAACTTTCTTGTTGCTAGTACACGAAAGTAAGCTAATCCCAAACAGAGCAAGAAAGAAATAGTTGGTTTTCATTTTAAACATAGCATAAAATAAATCAGTAAAAACAGCTCGAACAATTTACATTTTTTTAAAATGTCCCCAAAACCTTATTTTTTCCCTTTCAAGCTAAAAAACACCTTGTTTAAAATAATTCGCACTACTTTCCTCAACATTCTTCCCTATGTTTGCAACAAATTCCAACTGAACAGGTTTGAGAATTAGTCCCAATGCAAGCATTTAGAAAAATACTACCCCTATTCAGCCAATTTGCGCTAGCCTTGATGCTCAGCATCTTGGCCAATGGTGTATTGTTTTTCCATACACATGAGTTGGAATGCGGCAGAATCATCACCCATGCCCATCCGCTGATTACAGAAGAACAGCAAGAACTTCCTGACCATGGCCACAGTGAACTAGAATTAATAGTACTGGATCTCATTGCCCATGCGGAATTCTTAACATACGACTATCAAGTTACGCTACCTGTGATAGCAGTAACAGAACAATTTTTAGGTTTTGTCTATAAAATACAGGAAGCTACGGTCAATTTTCCGATTGGCTTTGATTTAAGGGGACCTCCTGCTACAGCTTGATTTCTTTTTATTCTAATTCCTTTACTTCTTAAAGGACATCAAACTTTCTGTTTCAATCATTTACGCAGTAAATCTTACATGAGATATTTATTACTAGTTGCTTTTGTATTCCTATCGGTAGGAGTAGTGGCAGCACAAGACTTTCAACTTTCAGGTAAAGTTGTGGATGCCAATAATAGCCCTATCCCAGGAGCTTCGATTTTCATTCCCGAACTCAATAGAGGTGTAAACACAGATTTGGATGGTAATTTCACCATCAGTGGCCTACCTGACAGAAATATTACTATCCGAATCACATTTGTTGGCTATGCCAATAAAATTGAAACCATCAAGCCTTCTCAATTTGGAAAATCTTTGGTAGTCAAACTGGAAGAATCCATCACCTCTTTTGATGAAGTAGTGATTTCAGGGGCCTACATCATGAGCAAAGAAAGCTCGCCTATCAATATTGAAAAAATCAACCGAACGGAAATACTCAAAATGCCCTCTCCATCCCTCATGTCTGCCATTGCGCGGACACCAGGTGTATCGGAAATCTCCCTAGGACCGGGTATCAGTAAACCCGTAATCAGGGGGCTATCCTTTTCACGTGTGCTTTCGCTTTACCAAGGTGCTAGATTTGAAAACCAACAATGGGGTGCGGACCATGGGTTGGGATTGGCAGAAACAGGTATAGGAGACATTGAATTGATCAAAGGACCTGCTTCCTTGATTTATGGTTCGGGCGCTATGGCTGGAGTGGTGAACTTGATTGAAGAAAAAGATGCCCTAGCAGGAGAAATCGAAGGAGATGCTAACCTAAGATTCTTCAGCAACTCTCTCGGTGCCCGCTCAGAAGTAGGTATCAAAGGTGCTGGAGAAAGTGGATTATTCTGGTCTCTCAGGGGTGCCTTAGAGTCCCATGCAGATTATTTGGACGGAGATGGCAATGCTGTGGGAAATACCCGATTCAACACTCAAAACTTGAAGGCAGGAGTTGGTATCCGCAAAAGTTGGGGTGACACACGTATTCGCTACACTTATCTCAAGCAGAAATTAGGGATTTTGGAAGAGGATGAATTGGACGAACTCGTCACTACTAGAGGGGATAGAAGTATTCAACTACCTTTCCAAGATGTTACTGATCACTTTTTAAACTCAGAGACAAATATTTTCTTGGGTGAAGATAAAATCAAAGCAACCTTTGGTTACCATCTCAACTTCCGGGAAGAAGTAGAGGATGATTTCGATGAGGTAGATCTTGGTTTGATCTCCCGAAACTTCATGTATGATGTGAAATACTTCAAGGGGTTAACACCCTATTTGGAAGCCATCGTGGGTATTCAGGGTTTCTACCTCAGCAATATCAATTATGAAGACGCGGGGGAGTTTTTGATCCCGGATGCCATCAAAGATGATCGTTCTGTATATGCACTATTGAACTACAACAAAGACAAATGGGTCTTACAAGGTGGTTTGCGATATGATTACAGAAAGGTGACAGCTGATGCTTCAGCGGCACGTTTTGTGGATTATGGTTTTATACTTCCCGAAAATCCAACAGACCGAAGATTAGAGCGTACTTTTGACGGAGTAACCGCAAGCGGTGGGGCTACCTATCGTCCGAATAGCACCTGGAGATTCCGACTAAATGTGGCTCAAGGGTTCAGGGCTCCGGATTTGGCAGAATTATTTTCCAATGGTCCACACCCCGGAACCAGCAGATTTGAGCGCGGAGATGCTAGCTTTGGACGAGAACAAAATATCCAAACGGATTTTGGTATTCGCTACAGCAAGCCAAACTTCAGCATTTCTGGAGAAGTATTTTATAACCATGTAGACAATTACATCTTCTTCTCTCCTACGGATGAGCGCATCAATGACTTGACTGTTTGGGTATTTGAACAAGCAGATGCTCGATTATACGGAGGAGAAATTGAGTTAGACATCCACCCTACTTCGGCAAAATGGATAGCCTTTTCTACAGGTTACAGCACCGTCATCGGTCAGCGCAGATCTGATATGAGCTTTTTACCTTACATTCCGGCATTCCGATGGACACAAACGGTAGATTTTAAATTGAAAAATGCAGGCGTTCTTAAAAATCCATACATCAGTGTTTTGGGAAATCTTGTCTTTGATCAGAATAGGTCGGCCCCTCTTGAAGAAGTTACGCCTGGATATTACTTACTTGGTCTCAATGTGGGAGGAAACATTACAGTTGGGAAAAATACTTTGGATGTCTTCTTGAGTGGTAGCAATATTCTTAACAAAACGTACCTCGATCACATGTCTTTATTTAGACCTTTTGGCGTGAATCAGCTGGGAAGAAATATTGCCGTGAATGTGAGAATACCGTTTTGAGAGGCGAGCTTGCCTACCGTAAGGTAGGAGTTTAGAGAGAGAAACAAGAGACAAGAATCAAGAATCAAGACCTATCTACACGTTTACCGTAGAAGTCTGAAGACTTCAATTAGTTTGGGTCCAAGTCTATAGACTTGAACCACTCTTCGATAACATCAAATCTGTGTAAATCTGCGAAATCTGTGGACCACCTTCCTTTGCGAGCGTTGCGATCAATCGTAGCGCTCGTGGCGTGAAAGAAGCGGTGGATGAATTGATACTTGGAGAAATTCAGATAAAGACACGTTTACCGTAGAAGTCTGAAGACTTCAATTAGTTTGGGTCCAAGTCTATAG
>NZ_JBSZCK010000008.1:0-15115 GCF_054166905.1 Mongoliitalea sp.
GAAGTACCCAAATTTTTTTGAGGGAGATTTGGTCGTATACAACTACGCTTATTCATGAAAGAAGATTCGCAAAACTCCGACAGGAGTTCAATCCCGAAAGGGCATTAACCCCGAGTTGCCACTCGGGGATGAATGAATACCGCCCCCTTATTCCTCCCAACTCCGGCAGGAGTTGAATAATAGGAGGACCTGAATCATCAATCTAACTGTATCACCCTAGAAAAAAACATACGGGTTATAAATATCCCCGAACTATCCGTTTCTCCTGCGTGACTTTCAACAGCTGAGGTCACATAAGCCAAGGCAAAACCCTCTGATTCCAACTCCATCATACGCGCCCCAATCATTGCATCATTTGAAGCGATATTTTGAAAATTGATACCGGTTGCTGAAAAGAAATTCAACAATTTGGTCTCATCAAACTTATCTACTTTTAACTCTTTTCTACTCACAGATCGCTGATTGGAGCGTTTTCCATCGGTTCGAGAAGTTCTGAAAACTTCCGTATCTACCTCGGTCATATTTTCAATGATTCGGGACCTGCCCAAGCCCATGGGGACAATAGACTCTACAACAGTTACTACTTTCCACTCTTTGACCTGAGTGGGAGACTCCTGTGCAAAAACAACCCCTGCAAACAGAATAAAAACTACGATAAAACTTATTTTTTTCATAAATTGAAATGTTTTGTAAAATTTTGAATAATTGAGCCAAAATAGAATAAAATTTCATAATCATGTGCAAACTCCTGTTGGTTTCCAAGTAACAAAAGAATTTTAACCTTACTCCTTATGCAAAATGATTCGACTATCCATCAAAAAGTATCTTTAAAACCTTGAGTTTGGGTGTTTTGGCAGCCATGATCGCTTACAGCGTTGGAAATTTGTTAGAATCACTCGTCAAAAACTGGTAATCATGACAACAATCGAAGAAATCATCAAGCGCTTGGATGAAATCATCCTTTTTTGCAAGCAGCAACAGTCTAGAATCGGGTACTTTGCAGTGCTTTACAGGCAAGTGACGGTTCGAATCAAAAACGGCATTGATCGTCAGGAATTTGAAGATAATCCGCGTATGGAAAAACTGGATGTGATTTTTGCTAAGCGATTCATAGATGCGTTTGATCAATTTATGAGCGGACAACAGCCAACTGAGAGTTGGCGTATATGCTTTGAAGCAGCAAAGCAGCGCAATCTGACAGTTATGCAGCATTTGCTCTTGGGAATGAATGCCCATATCAATCTGGATTTAGGGATTGCAGCAGCAGAAACGATGAACTATCAAAACTTATCCTTGATTGAAGCCGATTTTAATTACATCAATGTGGTATTGGGTGAATTGGTAGATGATACCAAAACGCAAATCAGTAGATTTTCTCCACTATTCAAGCTACTTATTCCGCTGGCCAAAGGGAAAGACGAAATCTTAGCAAATTTCAGTATCAAAGTTGCGCGTAAAGGTGCTTGGAAATTTGCCAATGAGTATGCTGATAGTATTGATAAAGTTGTCAGCATTCAAAACAGAGATGTAATTATTGCCAAACTTGCTAATGGAATGGTACGTCCTGGCAAAAAAATCAGCTTCGTGATGAGACTAATTTCATTAACCGAATGGAAATCTGTCCCTTCCATTATTCAAGATCTAGAGCAAATCGGCTCCCCCTAATCTTGAAAGCCCAACAGCCTCTTTTCTGAGGCTTTTTCCAGTTTGATCGTTTTTTCCCGCACGAACACCGTAACTCCCTGTTCAGTCAAATCCAGCAGCTCATCATAAGGTCCCCGGGGAGCTAACAACTTCACTAAGATAGGCGCACATTCCAAGGCAATTAATAACAACATAATCATCCAACTTGCCACAGCAATACTGGGATGCTCCTCTCCCACAGCTTGTAAAGCATCCAAGCGCGCTCCTAAGCCATCAAAACCATCAATGGATGGCTGTATTTTTACCAATTCTTGAGTTTTTAGATCTTCCAAGTAAGCAATACGCCGATCGAGACTGTCTTTTTTGGCTTGAACATAGGTTGTGAATACTTCTAGCTCTTTTTGCGCAGCATCTAATTGAGCTTCTTTCTTTTTAGCATTGGTCCCCAAACCTACTATCCCGCTGCTACTCGAAGATTTTACCCCAAAGCGCTCCCAATCATACGCTTCCTGCAATTTATCTCGAAAGGCAAGTTTCTCTGAAAGTTCCTGGTCGTATTGCCTTTTTTCCTCCCGAAGCTGTTCGATCTCTTGAAATCCAGCCTCCAAGGCTACTTTACTGGCTTTATAGAGTTCTATGCGCTCTTCATCAAGTTTTCGATCGATTTCCCGTTCAAAGACCCGTAACTCCAAAGGTTTGGCAATCACCATGGCAAGCAACACCGCAAATACTATTCGCGGGAAAGCTATTTTCAGCTCCGGCCAAAAACTATTTTTCTTTCGGATGGATGATACTATGAATCGGTCCAGATTGAAAATCATCAACCCCCAAACCAACCCAAATACGAGCGCCAAGCCCATAGACTTAAAAATGATCCAACAAGCGTAGGTTGCGGAAAACATTGCCAATAGTGCCGTAAAGAAAATCGTAGCACCGATACCTACTACTTTCTGCTCATCACTGGGGCAACGCTTGAGTAAGGGTAGATAATATCCGGAAGCGAATAGGAAGAATTTTTGCAGCTTGTTCATATTGATTGTTGTACTTATGGCAAAGCCCCAAAAAATGGGCTAAAAAATGCATAAATCTCTATGGTTTAAATATTATGTGACAAAAACTTGATTGAGAGTGACCAAATCATCAATCTTGTGTCCAAAAAAAAAATTGACGATTTCAACACTCCTAATTTTGTATGAATTTGGATGTATTTTTGTTATGTTCAATCGGACAGTTTGTGTTCAAGCCTGAACACTCCAACACCTCTATAGATTAATTATGTTATGATCACAAAAAAACTCAGTCTGCTCTTATTCGGATTAATCCTATTTTGCGGACATCTCTCCGCTCAAGAAGCTAGATTTCAGCAAGCGGTGGAGGCTCTTCAAGAAAAATATCCTCCCCAAGAATTTCAAGAACCCTCTTATCTATTTACGGGGAGTTCATCGATCAGATTTTGGAAAGACCTAACGGCTCTCCCTTCCGATAAACCTGTTATAAATATGGGCTTTGGAGGTTCAAGAGCAGATGATTTGAATCTACATTTAGAGGCATTGGTGTTAGCCTATAATCCCAGCAAAATTTTTATTTATGAGGGAGATAATGACTTAGCCGACGGCTTCCTTTCATTACAGATCATGAACGAGTTTTTCGGAATAACTCAGCGGATTCATACCGCTTTTCCCTCTAGCAAAATTTACATCCTTAGCCCCAAACCTAGCATCAGCCGTTGGCATTTGAAATCCGAATATGAGGAACTAAACAACTTGCTGCAAATCTTTGCCTCCGGGCAACCTTACCTAGAATTTATTGATCTATGGAGCGTGCTTTTGAATGAAAATGGAGAACCAAACACGGACTATTTTATTGAAGATAAGCTGCATTTGAACGAAAAAGGCTATTCCCAATGGAATAAAATCATCTTACCGTATATCAAGGAAAAACCTTAAGCTTTCAAATTCTAACCGAAAATTGGCTTAAATTTTCTTTTAATTAGGCTAAAATTACCTTACATTGCTTTAGGTGCTTGAAAAAATCCAACACTAACCTCTGATTCGTAGCTAAACTAACCAACGTAATATGAAAATTTTAATTTTACCTATCCTTTTTCTGTTCCTGTTCAGTCTTCAATTGCATGCACAGGTAACGGGAGTTCGGTACAATATAATTTCCAATGAGATTAATAATAATCGACCCTTACCATCCGAAGAACGCTTTTACATCACAGGTCAACTTCCGACAGGAGTTGAAATGGTAAGTTTGGATATTTTCAGATCTGGAAAACGATCCGGACAATCCTATAATTGGAGAAGAGCCTTTGACTTTGAAGCCAATGATTTTGAACTGTTGGTAAGTAATCCTCTGCGAAATAATGAGAATTACGATCTGATATTTCAATATTACATAAGAGCCGATGAGCAACAAATCGATTTTGTCAATGAGGCGATCACCAAAAATTTAGCCGCGTACATTCGGGGCAATTTTGAAATTTCCAAAAGAGGTATTAAAAGCAGAAGTGGCTTAGGCTTGGTTCAAAATCAACTAGAGCAAATTGTTATCCAAGGATTATCGGATTATAGAAATTTCTTGGGTAGGGATTTCAGCGGATTTAGTGATGTGGTTGTTCAAAAACTTAATCAAAGCAAACAGCTCAAACTTAAGAGAGCCAACCTTAATATCTTGAGAAAGAATGCAGGGGATAATACCAAAGCTCAATATGCCGACAAATATTTAGAGGAATTAACTGCCACCGTCAGCAATGAGGTGAGGCAATATCTGGGCAATAATTTGTTGGTATTAGCAGATGAACGGAAAGTCCTGAATTACATCACCGAAAAGAAACAAAATGCTCTTCCCTTAAATTTTGGATACGCTACTATTCCAATCAAACGACAATTATCCTCTACTGAATACTTGCATGGGCCTTATGTAGGTCTCTCTCTGCCCTTGGGTAATAGAAGTTTCACCAAATTTTTAGGTAATGCTTCATTCTCTACAGGGATTTTCCTTACCAATTTTGAAGCCTCCACCGGAGAAGGTATTCAAGGGGATCTTATTGGGCTGCCTATCTATGCGGGTTTGGGCTACAAAATGTTCCAAGTTTTCCGATTCAATGTCGGGGCTGTGATGCTCAATATGGATGAAGCAGGCGGCACAGGCCGTCAAACCTACATCCAACCATTTGCCGGATTAAGTTTGGAGTTTAATTTATGGTTGGGACTTAAAAACAGGAGGTAAACATGCAGCCTGTTAAAAAAATACTTGTTTTTTTTCTTTGTTGGATCAGTATACAGGAGGTATGGGCCCAGCAAAAAGAATTTAATTGGAGACTGGGTGCGACCTATGGATATAGCAACTATTATGGAGATCTAACACCTTACCGCTTTGACGGAATATTGGATTGGGAAGCTATCAGGCATGTACTGGACTACAATCCCAATAAAAACTTGGGGGCATCTTATCAAATTACCTTAGAGCGAAGACTGAGCAATACCATCGGTTTTTATATGCGCTATGGTTTTTATGATTTCTCCATGAATGATCGGTTCACGGATAAAAACGGGGAGTTATGGCTAGATGCTCCTAATTTCGATAGAGGACTTAACTTCCGAAACCAAAGTCGTGATTATGGCATAGGGTTCTCTTTGAAAACAGATAATGACCGACTCCTTTCCTCCACTGCATTTATTGCACCTTATCTCAACCTTGGATTTGGCATGTTGGATTTTAAGGTTTTCGGAGACTTGTTGGACGATGCTGGAAACTTTTATGATTTCAGCCAAGCAAACCTTATTCAAAATAGACAGTTTGAAACGGCTCTGCACGAGTTGGAGGTGGAACAAGCCTTTGATCAACGAACATTTTATGCCAACCTAGGCTTGGGGCTTCGATTTCGCCTTTCTTCCAGGCTTGAATTATTTCTTCAAACAGACATTTTACGAGCTTTCACCAACCATCTGGATGATGTAGCGGGTAAATACCGGGAAAATTTTGATAATGAACTACAAGCAAGAGCGTCTAATCCTACGGGAATTCCAATTAATTTATTGACAGATTACAGAGGAAATCCAGATAATCGAGTGGATTGGATAATCAATCATGGGGCTGGTTTACGCTTCAACTTTGGATTCAACAAAAAGAGTTTCGTCGCCTCCTCCGTTATCCCTCTCAGGTCATTTACGCCTCTTACGATTGTAGAGGAGTCTGTGGAAACATCCATATCAACGAGCGATGACAAGCAATTTGTCCCAACCGAGCTATACGAGGATGATAAAGAAGTATTGAGTATTCGAAATGCTCAGCTTCAACTCTTGGATAGACAAATTTTATCCGAGCAGCGAAGGATCCGCTCCTTAGATTCTGCACAAACTTCTAATAAAGCGCTGATGCGGGATTTTCAAGCACAAAGTGAACAACTAAGAAATCGACTGTTGGCTAATGAATTATCCACTGAAGAACTTGACTCAGCAGCATTTGCAAACGCACAGAAATTGCAAAAAAGCTTGGATTCTATGCAATTGGTAAAAAATAGAAGTTACTTTAAAATTGATAGCCTGATAGCTGAGAAAAGCAGTGTTTACCAAAGTAAGGTAAGAGAGCAGTCAGCTTTCGATAACTTCAATTCAATCGCTCCTGCCACTACGCCTATCTCCCCTGCGCCTCAACAAAGAAGCCCTTCAATCAAAGAAACTCCAGCTGTGGATAGGAGTGAACGCAGCAGAGCATCCACGAGCGCTGCAAGTCCTACTGAACGAACTCCTCCAACAGCGACAACTGATGCTAGGCCTCGTAATCAGGCTTCGCAGACAACAGAAACCCGAACAAGTAGTAGCATCCCACAGAGCAATGATTTAGCACAAAGAAATGCTGCATTGGATAATTTTTATTTATCCGAAATTCAACGGCTCAGACAGGAAAACGCCTCTTTGCGTCAGCAGACATCTACATCCAACAGCCCTCGTACCACTACTCAAAACCAACGGGTTATCGTAGATGATAGAGGAAGTGCCCGTAGAAATGCCAGAGCTATTCAGAAAGAACAAAGAAAAGCCAACAGAAGGGAAGAACGTCGTGTAAATGGCACTTCATTCCTTGGAGGACTATTTGCTGGAGCTGCTGCAAGCTCTGTTATGTCTTCCAATGATAGAAGAGAAGAAGAAAAATTGGAAGTTGAAGCTGAACCTGTAGCACCACTAACAGCTACCTCTCCGATAGATAGTTTACGTGCGCCAGTTTTCAATATCCCTATAGATGAATCAGTAGTACCTGCCAGACTAGCTTGGACCGGGACCACACTCCCGTCGGTAGATTGGGATTCATTAGCCTTGTCCCCCAATAAATTGGATTCATTGACTTTGGAAGGTGAAAAGGCAATGGTAGACTCGCCTTTACCTGCCATGGAAACAGTCCGGTTACTCCCTTCTAAACAGTTGATTTTCTTTGATATCAATCAGCGAGTGCCGTCTGAGGTTGAATTGAAAAAATTACTGCCATTGGTAGAATTTATCAAAGATAATCCCAGTTACTCCTTAAGCATTTCGGGCTTTGCTGATAATACTGGAAGTTTATCGTACAACCTCACCCTTGCAAATGAGCGAATGATGGCAGTAGGCAAAGCTTTAGTGGATTCTTTTGGGATAGATGAATCTCAACTAGCGTATACCGAAGGTGGAAAGATAGTTAGAGGGAATGCACAGCGATCTGAGTCCCAAGATCGAAGGGTGGAAGTCATCATTATTGAAAACACAGCACAAAAATAAATGGAACAGCATATCAATTTAGGAATCCAAATCGTACCAAAAAGCAAAACAATCGATACTTATTCTTTAGTGGATCGGGCTATAGAAGTGATTCAGAAATCTGGAGTTAGCTATGTAGTTACTCCCTTTGAAACGGTCATGGAAGGACCTCAGTCATTACTTATGGAAATAGCCAAGAAAGCTCAGGATGCGGTATTGGAGGCAGGAGCCGATGAAGTATTGGTCTATTACCGCATGCAGGTTCGTAAAAACGCAGACGTTACTATGGAAGAAAAAACAGGAAAATATTCCTTACAATAATCTCCATTAAACCCACGGATTTTTTTGAAAATCTAAGCTATATTGCATTCATACATATCTTGACAATCATTAGTACCACTTTCTATGGACTCCTTTCAATCAAATTCTGACAACCTTGCCCTTCTGATCAAACTGATGGATAACACCTCAGATGCCACGCAGGTTTCTTTGGAAAATGGTAATTTATTTTACATCAATGAGGAAGCTTCTAAAAGACTGGGGATTGATAAAGAGGAAGCTTGTAACTACTATGTATGGGATTTTGAGGAGGTTTTTAAGGATCAGTCGGTTTGGCATGCACATGTTCAAGAATTAAAGCAAATTCCACACATGATTATGGAAGGGACAAATGTGCATCAGCAATCTGGTGAGAGATTCCCTGTGGAAGTAACCGTCAAGCATTTGTCCATCGAGGGTATTGGGTATATTGTTGCCACTTCCAGAGATATTTCTGAACGAAAGAAAATCGAGGACGAGCTTGTCTATACCAATGTGTATTTGAAAAGAGCCATGAATATGGCAAAAATGGGTTCTTGGGAGTTGGATTTGGAGACTAGGGAGCTTAAGTGGACGGAAAACCTCTACAGGATCCATGAATTATCCGAAAAAAACGGAATGGATCTGGAAAGGGCATTTAGTTTTTACAGCAAAAAAGATCAGGTAATTATCCAGAAGATTTCTGAACAAGTCATTGCTACTGGCAAAGAGGCCGAGTTTGTTGGTAAAATCTATTTGAAAAATGACACATTCAAATGGGTAAAATTGAAAATCCTGCTAATCCGAGAAGAAGGCACTTCCAATAAACTGATAGGGTTAACTCAAGATATCACTGATCAGCAATTGGTTAAAGAAGAAATCGATAAGCAAATTGAACTTCAGACCTTGATGATTGATATTTCTTCCACCTATATCAATACCAAAATTGAAGATTTGTCCAAAACCATCAATGAATCTCTTTCTAGAATTTCCCAATTTGTGAAGGCGGATCGGGGCTATGTTTTTGATTACAATTTTATTGAAAATACAGCTTCCAATACCTATGAATGGTGCGCTGAAGGTGTGCCTGCTGAAATAGAAAATTTGCAAAATCTCCCGATTGAATTTATTCCTGCATGGGTTGAACAGCACCAAAATAGTCAGACCTTCGAAGTTCCTGATATTGCTACCTTGGAAAATGAGAACTTGAAATCCATCATTGAACCACAAGGTATCAAAACCTTGGTCACCTTCCCGATGCTTCACGAAGGAAATTTGATTGGCTTTGTTGGATTTGATTGGGTGCATGAAGTGCATAAGTTTCAAGATGCGGAAAAAAAGCTTTTAAAAATTTTCGGGGAATTGTTGGTGAGTGTCACTACGAAAAGTGCATTGGAACGCTCATTAATCTTAGCTAAAGAGGAAGCAGAAAAGTCAAATAAGGCTAAATCGGAGTTTTTGGCTAATATGAGCCATGAAATCAGAACCCCATTAAACGGAGTAATTGGTTTTACTGACCTTCTCATCAATACAGATTTGTCAGAAGTTCAAT
This sequence comes from Mongoliitalea sp., assembly GCF_054166905.1. NCBI lineage: Bacteria > Pseudomonadati > Bacteroidota > Cytophagia > Cytophagales > Cyclobacteriaceae > Mongoliitalea > Mongoliitalea sp. The sequence goes on from NZ_JBSZCK010000008.1 coordinate 9,229, forward strand.
TGCAATATGTACAAAGTGCTAACTCCTCTGCACATTCTTTATTGGGAATCATCAATGACATCTTAGACTTTTCCAAAATTGAAGCCGGAAAATTAGAACTTGAGGAAATCGAGGCTGATATTGTAGAACTTATTGAGCAAACAGCAGATATTGTCAAGTTTAATACCTCCTCCAAAGATTTGGAATTTTTGTTGAATATTCAGATAGACATGCCGCGTTACCTCGTGGTAGATGCTATCCGACTCAAACAAATTTTAGTCAACCTATTAAGTAATGCAATTAAATTTACCGAACGCGGGGAAGTAGAATTGATTGTAAAATTTAAAGAAAGTCCCACTAAGCAAGGAATTGGACTATTTACATTCTCTGTAAGGGATACCGGGATCGGCATTTCGGAAGAACAACAAGAAAAGCTATTTAAATCATTCTCTCAAGCCGACTCTTCCACCACACGTAAATTTGGCGGGACAGGCTTAGGCTTAGTCATCTCTCAGATGTTAGCAGAGAAAATGGACTCTCAAATTGAATTAAACAGTGAGGTTGGTAAAGGATCTACCTTCCATTTCACTATCGAGCGACCATTTCAGACAAGCGCCACAACAAAAACCAAAGAGTTTACAAGTATTAAGAAAATACTGTTGGTAGACGACAATACAAATAACAGGAATATCCTTAGGGACATTCTCAATCATTGGAAAATTGAAACAGATGAAGTGGATAATGGTTTGAGTGCTCTCCAAATACTAAGTGAAGCGAAAAAATATGATATTTTAATAGTAGACTATCATATGCCCTATATGGATGGTCTTACTACGATAGGAGAAGCAAAAAAAATCATTTCCACATTCAAAGGAAAAAAACCGAAAATTCTTCTCTATAGTTCTGTTGATGAAGTTCAAAATGACGAGCGATATAAAAGTCTTAACATCGATGCAAAACTGATTAAACCCGCCAAAATTTCTGAACTATTTAATTGTTTGCTGAGCCTTGCAGACGATCAGGAAAGCATCTCTCGTCAAAAAAACAAATCAACCACTCCAGCTGATTTACATGGAGATGAACCAATCAAAATCCTGATTGCCGAAGATGTATCCCTCAATATGATTTTGCTAAAAACAATTTTAATGGCTCACTTTCCAAAAGCAGAAATCATTGAAGCTCAAAATGGTCAAGAAGCTATAGAATCATTTGAGGTACATCAACCCAACTTAATTTTCATGGACGTGCAGATGCCAATAAAAGATGGTTTTGAAGCAACAAGAGGTATACGGGAAATTGAGGGAAATTCGGGGACACAAACTCCAATAATTGCGCTAACAGCTGGCGCTTTGCAATCAGAAAAAGAAGCTTGTTTGGCTGCAGGAATGAATTACTTCATGACCAAACCATTGGAAAAGCAAAAGATTCTTGATTTAGTGAAGCAGATATTCAAACGAGTGGAGAGCGATGATTCTCCTCTCAGGAAGGAAGAGTTTGACTATGAGTCCCTATTAGAAATGTTGGCAAACGATGCAGAGCTTCTTCGTAGTATCATGCATCAAGGCTTTGCAGAAATTGAAGAAAGTCTTGAAAAGCTGTGCAAAGTTGTCATGGCAGACGAAAAAGAAAAGTTAAATTTATTGCATAAACTAAAGGGATTAACAGGCAGTCTTTGTATGACTGAGTTTTCACAAAGCATCCGAGCCATAGAGGAAATGGAAAACCCTATCATGACCATCGCTGCGAGTAAAAAAGCCCTCGCATCTTTCAAAGATCTAAAACGAAAAATAGAAGAAAAATTATTGTAAATTTCCCTCCAGTAAATCTAGCTGATCGCCATTGCTCAGCTAGATTCACTAGATCAATTTTACTTTTTGAAGATAGTATTCAGTGGTAATTTATATCCCATCTCAAGCACCCAACCGTTAAGAGAGCCTGAAAAAGTCTGGTCAAAAGCTTCTGAATTCACTTCACCTACCAATCGAACTTTCCCAACTTTAGGGCTATTAAAGTTTCTAGAAAAATTAAAAGTCAACATACTTGAGTTGAATATAGGAACCTCCGCAAACAGTCCGGAGTTAAAAAACACTTTCCCCGACACCTGTTGTTCAACAGGCTCTGAAGCAAGGTTGTAAATCACTTCTTCGCCCCTACCGGCAAATGCAAAGCTCCTCCAATAAGGTCCTTGAGAACCCAAAATAACCATTGTAGCCGCAGAAGCCCCTACTCTTAATCGTTGACGTGCTCCTATATCTAGGTGATATCTTACTCTTACCGGTATGACATCCATGCGATAATCAGTAGGTGTATGATTATTTATCCCTTCTATTAAAACGACATTCGTATATGCACGCAAACGGCTATAACCAGACTCCAGACTCCAAGATCCTTTGGTATATCCAGCCAAAAATTCATTTCCTCCAGAGATATGTGAAAATTCAAGATTTTGTTCCCTTTCTGATTTAGGCCTAAACCTCAGCAACCCTGAAATCATTACATAGGAACCATCACCCCAAGCTAAATTCCGTTTATTGATTTTTCGCTCCTCTTTTCCTAATTTCCAAAGTTCCTTTTCTTCCTTTGTCTTTCCCTTAAAATCAATCCCATAGCCCAAAACTAATCCCGTATATGACCCTCTTCGCTGAATCGTAGAAACGGGGGCATTATTAAACCAATTAAAATTGGTAGGATACAAATCACTAAAGCCTTGCTGGTGGCGAAGACCTACTATATAATAGTTTTTATTTTTAGTATAAAACTTCATCCCGAGCTCAAGGCCAATATTTGCACTGATGGTAGTTCTTGTCGCCAAAAAATTAAATGACGCAAGCGTATCATATTCCGAATAATCGATAAATCTGGCCATGGTAATACCAAGCATGGGCTGTACAAAAAATGCATGATCACCCTTCTCCCAGGTTTTCCTAAGTCCTAATCTATGATTCCATAGCTGACCACCTCTAGCGGTAAGCCTTCTGGAATCTTCTACAGATGGAAAATTCGGGTAAAAGGTATATCCATAAGCAAGACCTGTAAATTCCGACTGTATGGCAAGCTGCCAATCCGGCTTAATCGTATAGAGTAATCCTAACCCTAGGTGATTGGCTAATTTTGGTTGAAATTCAACACTCGGACGGGAGTCATTCACAAGTTGTTGATACCCATACTGAGGGCCGGTATATAACTCCAATTTTAAGCCACTTTGAGCATTTACTTGACTGAAAATACTGAAAAGTACAAGTACTATGAAAATACGATGATTGATCATAATTTTTTTGCAAAGCTAACCAAAAAAACTAAAGATTATTCACACAAAAAATAAAATTCATTGTAGCGTTTGCTAAGTTTCTCTCGTCTTTACTTTCAAACGCCTTGCTATGAAAACAAATTTTAAAAAGCTACCCACTTCGATAACAATCACTGCCAAATTGCTTGTACTGTTATTAATTGTTTTAGTAGTTGCCTGCCTACCAGGAGAGCCTCCGCTTTCCGGTAGAGTTGAACCCAATTTGAGAGCACTATCTGCTTCTGAGGAAAAACTTTCTGAGTCGAGCACGCAATTTGCGATCAATCTTTTTCAGCAACTCAATCAAGCGGATGAAGTCAAGAATCAGTTCTTTAGTCCCTACTCCATTCATCAGGCCTTAGCCATGACTATGAATGGCAATGAAGGGGATGTCAAACAGGAGTTTTTGGACATCCTCCAGATGCAGGGGATGAGTTTGGCTGAGGCCAACCAAGCAGTCAAAGATTTGACAACATTTCTACTGGAAGTAGATGCTAAAGTCAAACTCAATATTGCCAATGGCATTTGGTATAAAGAGGGCTATCAAGTTCAAGCCCCTTTCAAAGAAGCTGCAAACCGCTATTTCAATGCGGAAGTGGCTTCGTTGGATATGTTCAATCAAAACTCCGTTAATATCATCAATAACTGGATTGCCCAACAGACCAATAACCTGATTCGAGAAATGCTGGACCAAATCCCGCCAAATGCTGTAATGTATTTGGTGAATGCCATCTATTTCAAAGGAGTCTGGACCTATAATTTCCCAAAAGCGAATACCAAAAAAGAAAAATTCACCTTAAGAAATGGACAGGAAGTTCAGGTAGACATGATGGACCTCAAGGATGCTTCGGATATGAAGTATGGCTTTGGTCAAGGGGCCGCATACTTAGAAATACCTTACAGTTCGGAACAGTATTCCATGGGCGTATTGTTCATTGAATCAGGCGACCTATCCCAATTGGCGCCCTTACTGACCCTAGAAAATCTAACAGAATGGAGAAATAATGCCCGGGAAAGAGCTGTCATTCTCAAAATGCCTAAATTCAAAATTTCCTATAAGATTGACAACATGAAAGAAGATTTGATGGCCATGGGCTTGGTGCGTCCCTTTTCCTTTCATCCTGATAATTTCACTTTACTATTTTCCAATCCAACCGATGATTTAAAGATCAGTAGGGTAATCCATCAGGCCTTTATAGAAGTAGATGAAAAAGGTACTGAAGCGGCGGCAGCCACCATCGTAGAAGTTACTGAGCGATTCAGCGCAGGCCCTTCCGGTCCCATACGAATAACCCTTGACCGTCCATTTATCTTCTTTATCCAAGAAAAACATAGTGGAGCGATCCTGTTTATGGGGAAACTCGAGAATCCTATGGAGGAGTGAACGGTGGAAAATTAGGAATGAAGAATTAAGAATGAGGAATGATTTGAAAGGATGAAGATTGAAGGATGAAGGATGAGAGATGAAGGATGAATTAAAAGTGAACAGTCTCACAGTTTATGAATTAAAAGCTTAATTGTCTTAATTCCTTAATGGTAATTCTAAACCTTGTTTGCCTACTACCAAAATAGTAAGAAAAACCATTAAGGAGTTAAGGTGCATTAAGAGAATTCTTAATTTAGATTTCTTGTTTCTTACTATCTTTTGTTTCCCTAATTCACGGGTCTATATTCAGTTCCTCCTTCTTGACTAAAATAAATATGTATATTCTATCATTTATGTTTTCTCGAATCTCGCTTCTCGCATCTAGCCTCTTACTTCTCTTGATCAACTGGTCCTGTATGGAGCCTATGGAATCTTCTTTACTCAACGAGGAATGTGACATCTTAAATTATCGCTATTATCAAGGAGAAGAGTTGACCTTGGGTGAGGTGTCAAGGGAGTATATTTTTATCGGGATAGACAAAAGCCATTCTGATGAAGAAATCAGGACTTTATTACGTACCCAGAATTTCTTGGACCAAGGATTCAATTTCACTATCTATGAAGATCCATTATATCAATTCAAGCAAATCCCTGTAAGATTGAATAATGCAAGGAACTGTTCTGATATATCAGGGATTCTACAATCACTCCAAGACAATACCATCATTGCATATGCCCATCCAACTTTTGAAACAGATAATTGCCAAGATGCCATTGGTAATCCAGTTGGAGAACAATGTGTACTCGTGTATATCAGTTCTTTTTTTGTCAGAGTTCCCGATCCAGAAGATCTAACTGACCTCCAGCAATTGATAGCCACCACTAATACCGAGTGGCTAGGCCCCAATCAATTTATGCCCAATTGGCATGAAGTACGTGCCACCAAAGATTCGCAGGGAGATGCCTTAGAAATGGCTAATTTCTTTTTCCGATCAGGGGTGGTAAATGCCGTTGATCCGGGTGTTGGAATATATCCGGTTAGGTAGTTGTGAACAGTGGGTGGGAATTTGGAATGAAGAATGAAAATTTAGGAATGAGCTGAAAGGAGGAAGGTTGAAGGATGAAGGATGAATTGGGATGAAATACGTCTGTGGGTTTTAACCCAGTACCAGCATTAGAATTCATGAATCTCATCTACATGATTTTCTAAGGGATAAACCTATCAATAGACGTGGATTTTAATCCCCGGCATTGAA
>NZ_JBSZCK010000009.1:0-91427 GCF_054166905.1 Mongoliitalea sp.
ATCCCAGTCTCTTTTATCACTGGCAAACAGGTTACTGTTGAAACTTTATCAAGAATAACAAGAGCCGTATGACGGGAGACTGTCACGTACGGTTCTGTGAGAGGCTTAGGGGTGAGATTCCCCTTTGCCTACTCGGCGTGACACCTTTCATTTTGCCCTTGTGCCCCTTTCTACCGCAAGGCAGGTTCGTGGCGAAAGTCTCTCGCTGATACAGGAGATTCAAAAGATTTTACACAGATGTGATGTTGATTAGTTCCATGCAACTTAAAAACATCACCATTTTTATTTCCTTTGCTTTTTTACTGTGTAAGTTATAAGCATTAAAAAAAATAGAGTTTATCCGCATCTGTTTTGTGGTTTCATGAAATATGAATATTCAAGTATAAAACGTGTTAATTCATTAATGAATTTTTGATAAAAATTTTTTTTAACTAAAAACTTGTTTCTTTCTTTCTTTCTTTCTTTCTTTCTTCAAACTGTTCTTATAGGCAGTTTTATTTATCAGCACGTTAGTATTGTTTATAGCCTTAGTTAAAAAAAAACTCTTTAAAACTAATTTATCGATGAATAAGTTAAATCCGCTTAAGAATCTTGTATGTTTATTTTTGTTGGCATGCCAATCGAATGAAGTATCTCATGAAGCTCTGGTAATTCCCGAGGAGTCTTCTGAATCTTGGTCACTCTCTGAATTGGTCAAAAATGTTGAGTATGTGCCTCTTTTTGGAGAAGTCGGGAATGTTCCGTTTGAAGCGGATAAATTAGTAATTACAGAGAAATGGATTTTTCTGGGAGACTTTACTTTTTCAAGCTCAATTATTGTTTTTGAAAAGTCAACGGGGCAACTTGCTTCTTTACCTCTGAATAGGGGTGAGGGCCCATCTGAAGTACGAGAAGTTAAAGACTTTTGGGTGGACTCAGACATCTTGTTTGTACTTGATGGAGTTGGGAGAAAAATTTTACCAATAGAGGTGAATGATGATGGTTTTAATCTCCGAAGTCCAATTCCTTTAGAAGTGCCTTTAAGAAAATTTGCCAAGACCCAAACAGGCTATGTTGGCCTTACGGGAGGAGGTCAGGAGTATGCGTTAGTTTTTTTAAATGAAGAAGGTAAAAAGTTACAGTTTCACTTACCCTTTACCATAGAGTATTTAATGAATCCGCTGAATCCTTTTCATCAGGTATTAGATGGATTTGAGCAAAAGATATTGCTCCATACTCAGTTTTCTCCAACGATTTACAGGGTGGACCGTGGTGAACTTGAGGAATATATGCATTTTTGGTATAAAGGAAATGCTGTAAAAGCACCGGTTCAAACAGATTTTAGATTGGATCAAGATGGATTTAATCAATTTATGGAGACCATGTCCTATCAGCCATCTTTTTTCAATCTTTTTGAAGCGACATCTGAACAGTATTTACTATTTTATATCATTCAGGAAGTACCTAAAATGGCCTTGGTGGATGATGAGTCGGGGATTAGTCTCAGGTTTGATGCTATAAAAAATGACTTGAGTTTTGATCAGCCATTTCCTAAAGTTATTGGAGTAGACGCTAATCAATTTTTGGCCTTTCTTTCCAAAGATCAAATAAATCAACAAGATGAATCCTTTTCAGGATCTCAACTCCAGTCAATCATACAATCGAATCCAGATGCTAAAGCATTTGTATTAACCTTTTCTTTAGATCTGTCATCTCTGAAGTGATTAGGTTAGGCTTCGATAAAAAAGTCAAAGGTTCTCACAGATACAGGAGATTAAACTGATTTCACACAGATATAATTTACCTCATCTGCTCCTAAAAACAGCGTCTTTGCGCCTTGGCGTGACACCTTTTCCTTTGTGCCCTTGTGCCTTTGTGGCATTCTCCCTTAGATCACCATAAAGAAAAACACCAATGCCACAGCCAATACCAAAATCATCTTCTTGGCTTTTTCTTGGAGCTCTTCGGCTACTTTGCGCTGACGCATGACCATCACGGCAATGCTTAGCCCAAAGAATTGTAGTAGGATGCCTACACCATTCAGAGGACCCATAGGCAAATTCATAAACAGAAAGTTTTTATTGATTAAAGGGATTAAGCAAATGATAATACCGGTAATACCGAATAAGAAGGAGCGCTGCAATAAGAGTCCGGAGTCTTTTTCTTTCCAGTTCATGGGGTGATGTGTTGTTTTCGTGTCTGTAAATAACGCTCCATTTCCTGGAGAGTTAGGGTATTGAAGGTTTTTTCTTTGGTTAGTCCGCCCTTTCTACCTACCAAAACCCCATATTTCATATCCAAATACCCATCCATTTCATGAGCATCAGGATTTATTGATAGCATGACGCCTTGTTCCATCGCATACTGTATCCATCTCCAATCCAAGTCCAACCGCCAAGGATGGGAGTTAATTTCAATCACTACTCCATGAGCTGCACAAGCATCAATGATGACTTTATGATCGATAGGATAGCCCTCTCTTCTTAATAACAATCTTCCCGTAGGATGTCCAAGAATGGTGGTGTAGGGATTTTCGATGGCTTTCAGCAAGCGGGCAGTGGCTTTTTTCTTGTCCATATTCAAGGACGAATGAATGGAAGAAACGATGAAGTCAAAACTAGCCAAGACCTCGGTAGGGTAATCCAAACTCCCATCCAATAAGATGTCACTTTCAATTCCTTTGAAGATTTTGAATGGAGCCAACTCTTTGTTGAGCGCGTTGATTTCCTGATGTTGCTGCTGTACTCGGTCTATATCCAAGCCTCCTGCATAGGAAGCAGTACGGCTATGGTCTGAAATCCCTAGATACTCATAACCCATGGCTTTGCAATGCTCCGCCATCTGTCGTAAGCTATGTTTGCCATCGGAATACGTAGAGTGATTATGCAATATCCCTTTCAAATCAGAAAGCGTCAATAGCTTATCCAACTGACCTTGTTGGGCAAGTTCAAATTCAAAAAGCCCGTCTCGTAATTCCTCGGGTATAAGGGGAAGGTTGACTTTGGTATAGATGACTTGTTCGCTTTCTACTTCAGGATTCCCTTGGATGATTTCTGCCAAAGTTTGGTTTTCTGCCAAGGGATACAGCAAGTGAGCTTTGGTGGCTGTTCGGAGCATTTTTTCGCTAACAAAGCGATTCTCAGGAGCGAAATGAATGATCAGCTGAACTTCCGGCTCGATTACCTTGCCTCTCCATTTGAATGGGCTGGAACTCTTTTGGTCTTTCGCCAAGTTTTCCAAGGTTTCCAGTTTTTTAAGAGCTTCTTTCGCTTCATTGGTGCCGATTAAAACTTCAATCACATCGATGATTTCCATTTTTCTGGCATATGCTCCTACGAAGCAAGCCTTGGTAATACCGAGCTTTTCTTTCAATTCTTGTAGAACATTCTCAGCGGTTTCCTCTATATCTGCATAGAGCCATTTTCCCTGATTAGCCGCTTTGAATTCCAATGCTTGAATGATGCTTTCCTGCGTTTTTTCACCAAAACCCTTCGCTTTTGCCACTTGACCGGATTGACAAGCCTCCATGAGTTCATGGGTGGAGGTGATGTTCAATTCATCCCACAGGATTTTTACCTTTTTTGGTCCCAATCCTTTAATCTCCAAAATTTCCAAAATCCCCTCTGGGGTACGCTGAAGCAAGTCTTCCAAGACTGCATGCGTCCCTTTTTCTTGAAGCGCCACGATTACTTCCGCAATACTTTTACCGATGCCTTGAATGGATTGCAGTTCGGCGATTGACTTTCCCTCAATGGAAGCATCCCCTCGGTCAATGGTATTCACTGCGGATTGGTAGCTTCGGATTTTGAAACTGTTTTCATCATGCAGCTCCATAAGCTTGATGATGAGTTTGAGATGTCTAAGGATTGTTTTCTGGTCCAAAATGTCAAAAAGGTTGTTTGAATAGTAAGACAAATGTCATCAATTATTGTTTTAAAATGAAATTCAGAAAGTGTATCTTACATTTTTAAAAATCAATGCATATGCAGTACTGGCTTGTAAAATCTGAACCGGAGGAATACAGTTTCCAAGATTTGATGGAAAAAGAGGATGATGTTTGGGATGGGATTCGCAATTATCAGGCGCGCAATTTTTTGAAATCCATGCAATTGGGGGATTTGGTTTTGTTTTATCACAGTGGGAAAGAAAAAGCCATCGTGGGGGTCAGTAAGGTGGTGGAGGAAGCCTTTCCGGATCCTAAAGCTACTGATGGAAAAGGTTGGGTAGCGGTCAGGTTGGCAGCAGTAAAGGAGTTTGCAATTGCTTTTACCTTGGCTGCGATCAAAGAAGATCCGCACTGCCACAGTCTTCCCTTACTCAAGCAAAGCAGACTATCCGTCATGCCAGTCGACAAAGAAGTATTTGATTACATTGTAGCTCAAGGAGGATGAAGAAGTTTGCATTGACATGTATTTTGATTGGCATGGCTTTTTTATCCCACGCACAAATCACCTTTCTTAATAGGCATGAGGTAGAGATCAAATTCATGGAGAATGATTTCATGTTGATGATTGATGGAGAGCGCGTCGTTGGTTTTCGGACTTTGCCAGAGCGTGGATTTAATCTTAAAACCAAATTACAATTTTTCGTGGCTGACCAAGAATTGAACTCCGAACCTATTCATGAGGTGGGAATTAAGGATAATTTTGATTTGCTTGGATATGATATTGATGAAGGGATATTTTATGTCTTACTGCAAAAAGGGACAACACTTAGTACAGACAAATATTTAATTGCGATAGACCTGCAAAGTAAGGAAGCTACGGAAGTTGACCTGAGCAAATTGTTGGGCATGGAGCTTCAGGAGTTTGTCGTTTTTGATGGGAGTGTTGCGCTTATGGGTTTGATTGAAAATAGACCGGCAGTTCAGCTCTTCCGATTGGAAGATGGGAGTATTTTTACCTTAGAAGGAATTTATTTCCGTGATAGTAAAATTTTGCAAGTAAGAAAAGACTCCGAATTAGGCTTGCTAGATATTTTGGTATCTAAGCGTAATCGCTTCAAAGAAAAGCAACTCACTTTATTGAGCTTTGATAATCAGGGGAACAAGATGCGGGATATATTGATGCAGGATTCCGAAGATCGGGAAAATGAATTGGTAGAAGGGGTGCTGACAGGGATTCAGGATTACCAACAACACATGTTGGGAACCTTTGGCTTACGAAGGAGAGAAGCTTATCGAGGCTTGTACATTTCAGAAATCAATCAATTTGGGGAGTATGAAATGAAAAAGTATACCTTGGAAGACTTCCCCAATTATTACGCGTACCTTACCGAAAAGCAAGAGCTAAAAAAGATTCGAGCTATAGAAAAAACTATTGAAAAAGGAAAAATCCCTACCATTAGACCAGTCTTTACGCTTCGGGAGATTATTCCTACTCAAGAGGGATTTTTGATTTATACCGAAAATCTAACCATCAATAATCCTCGGTATGCAGCCCGTGATGGGATGTATTCTCCTCAAGTAAATGCAAATCAGCGCATGTTTTATGACCCGAATTTTATGGGAGGACCTTGGGGAGTCCGAAATCCAGGGTTCCGCACGATGAATGCAATGACTCCTACCGAGTACCGTTATCATGCTGCCTATATGATTTATATACACCGGGATGGACGTGTTTTGTGGGATAATGCCATCAATTTATTCAATCATACCCGTATCATTCCCGGAAAATACGGAGAGGTACATTTCGATGGGAGCAAACTGCATTTCCTCCATTTGGATGGAGTGAAAATCTTGGCGACGTATTTAAAGGATGGAGAAATGAAGTTTTTGAATGAGGAATTTGAAATTCAACTGATGGATGAAAATGCCCGGATTCGGGAAACAAAAGAAGAATCCTTGGAACTTCGTTATTGGTACGATGATTTTTTTCTGCTTTCGGGGAAGCAAAAAGTACGGTACATGGATGAAAATATGAGAGAGGCTACTAGGGACGTCTACTTTTTGACAAAAATTAGAGTGGATGGAGATCTTTTCACGGGAGAGCAAAAGTCTAGGATGCTTCGTAATGCAAAATAAGAATGCCCATCTAGTGTCACCGAATAATTCGGCTATCCAGGTTGAGTGGATACGATTTTATTGTTAGGGAAGGAAATAGATCTGCTTGCGGGTTGATTACCAGATTTAGAGAAGTAGGGTCTACAATAGAAGGCACAGCAAACCCCAATCTTCCTGCAGTCAATAGCTTATTACCAAAATTCATAGAAGCCTGTATTGCAGGTAGGCTATTCCATCCAATAGGTAGTTCTGAAAGATTCGGTATAAAAATATGTTCGGAAGGTAAATCAAACTCGATTACAGTGTAGAGTATATGTCGCTCTGAAGAGAAAAGCTCCGGATCAATTGTTAGTCTTTCCAATAAAGCTACTGAGAGACTAGCGCCTGCATACAGAGCAGGAGTTCCGGGTAAATTCCATCTTCCACCATAACGTTTGGCACCTTCACCACTCGTATCAGCATATTTGGTCAAGGCGATTCTATAGGCCTTCATCAGCATCACACGGCTATGCCATGCTGCAAGCGCATGATCTCGGACTTTAAGATGTCCAAGCCCTCCGATACGTCTATCAAGTCCAAGGGCTTACGATTGCCAATGGAAAATAATGGGCGCTCCATCCATTTGCGGAAACCTTCCAAGCCAAAATAAGAGATGCCCATAGCGTATAACTCCGCCAACTCAAACATCTTTTCTGATTGGATGGTATCAAATACTTCTTTGCGCTGTATGGTCTTGGCAGAAATGCCCAATGCTGCTGCTAAGGTATTGTAATCCAAACCTGCGATTGCTTTGAGGCTTTCGAAAGATTCCTTGCGGAGCCCATCTCGAAAGGTGTCAACACGGGTCAATGGCTCGTCAAAAAAGCCACTGTCCATATTGAGAATGGAGTCTATTGAAAAAACAGCTTTGCCATAAGCAGCTACTGCAGGCTCGCTAACTTTGGGAGATTTTTTGGCCATGACATTAATCGGTAAATTGTCCTCTAATATAACGTAATTTGTCCAAAAATGATTTCATCTAATTGATTTTTTTAAAAAATTCTAACTGTTGACTGAGAGATAAATTCTATGAAGACCTTTTAAATGCAAAATCCCCAAGCAAAAGTGCTTGGGGATGTGTATTTAGATGTAAGATCTATTACTTGGCGTAGCTTACTGCTCTCATTTCTCGAATGACAGTAATCTTGATTTGGCCTGGATACTGCATTTCCTTTTCAATCTTTTGAGAGATGTCAAAAGAAAGTTTGCTTGCTGTTTGATCATCTACATTGTCGGCATCTACCATTACCCGCAATTCGCGACCGGCCTGCATGGCGAAGCATTTGTTTACGCCGTCAAAGCTCAAGGCTAGATTTTCCAGTTCCTTCAGACGCTTGATGTAACTATCCATGATTTCTCTTCTCGCGCCTGGTCTGGAGCCGGATACAGCATCGCAAGCCTGTACGATTGGGGAAATCATCGTTGTCATCTCGATTTCGTCATGGTGAGCACCAATGGCATTGCATACTTCTGGATGCTCTTTGTACTTTTTAGCGAGCTCCATACCCAAGATTGCGTGAGGTAGTTCCGCTTCTTCTGGATATACTTTCCCAATATCGTGTAAGAGACCTGCTCTTTTCGCCAGCTTGGCATTTAGGCCCATTTCAGCTGCCATGGTAGCACACAGACGGGCCACTTCCTTGGAGTGATGCAATAAGTTTTGACCATAAGAAGACCTGAACCTCATACGGCCTACCATCTTGATAAGCTCAGGATGCAAGCCATGAATGCCTAATTCTATACAGGTTCTTTCTCCGATCTCTACAATCTCCTCTTCGATGTTTTTCTCGGTCTTTTGAACTACTTCCTCGATTCGAGCAGGGTGAATACGTCCATCCTGAACCAAACGGTGGAGGGAAAGTCTCGCTACCTCTCTTCTCACAGGGTCAAATCCGGAAATAATGATTGCCTCAGGCGTATCATCTACAATGATTTCAACACCTGTAGCTGCTTCCAAAGCACGGATATTTCTACCCTCTCTACCGATGATTTTACCTTTGATATCATCTGATTCAATATTGAATACGGAGACACAGTTTTCAATGGCATGCTCTGTTGCTGTACGTTGAATAGTGTCCAAAACGATCTTTTTGGCTTGCTTAGTCGCTGTAAGTTTGGCATTGTCCAAGATGTCTTTGATGTGGGAAGAAGCCTTGGTCTGTGCCTCATCTTTCAGCATTTCCACCAATTGTTCTCTGGCTTCTTCTTTGGTCAGCCCTGCGATCTTTTCCAAGTCTGCGATCCGCTGACTGGTCACTCGGTCCAATTCTTCCTTTTTTATTTGCACCGAATGCAATTGAGCTTGTAGATTTTCTTTTTTGGAATCCAGTTCAGCTTCTTTCCGCTTGATTTGCTCCAATTCTTTGGAGAGTACCTGCTCACGTTGCTTGATTTTGTTTTCGTTGGTGATGATGATGTTTTTCTTCTTATTCATCTCCTCCTCAAACTCCGACTTCAGCTTCAGATACTTTTCTTTGGCTTCCAGAATACGATCCTTCTTCAATGCTTCTGCATTGATTTCAGCTTCACGGACAATGCTTTTAGCTTTGTCTCGTGCTTCATCCTCGATTTTTTTACTATTGTTTTTTACAAGTACACTGGCTAAACCAGCTCCTACAGCTAGGCCAACCAAGCCTGCCAGGATAATAAATAATACGGTTGCTCCCATAGGTAATATATAGTTTATTACGCTACCTTCAGGGGCTTAAAAATCTACCACCAATTGAGGTCGGTACGATAATTATAAAAGAGATTCGAGCTGTTGATTGATGCGTTCTACGTTGGATTTTATCAATTCACTGTCTTCACTATTGATGAGATTCTGTTCCATGGACTCGACAACTGCGTCAAATGCTACCATGGCTAACAAGTCCTGTCTATCATCCAAGCCAAACTCATCGCGGTATCTTTTGATTTTATCGTTAATCAACTTGCCTGCATGTCTGATTTTTGCTTCATCCTCTGCTTTCACCTTCATGGGGTACTCTCGGTCCCCGATTTTGATTCGTATTGAAAGTGTTTCCATATCACTCAGACAAATAGGCTATTATATTGTCAATTTCCTGTATATAATTATTGATTTTTTCTCTCAATTCGGCAGACTCTAAGTCCTCTACCGGTATGCTGTTTACAAGTTTAGCGATTTTAATTTGATTTTTAAAATCCTCCAAGGTACGTTCTTTCGCTTCCAGTTGATTTCTCAAGGAAACTAACTCAGACTGCAAAGTTTCATTGTCTTTTTGAGCCTGCTGAATTTTCTTGCCCAGCTGCTGAACGAGCTTCTCGGTACGTTGGAGTGATTCGTGAATCATATTATTTTCGGATATATGCCCCTACCTCGTTTTCAAAACTTTGAATCAATCGGGACATGGTCTTTTCAATTACTTTGTCTGTTAAGGTCTGCTCAGTGTCCTGCAAGTAAAAGCTCAATGCATACGCCTTTTTTCCAGCCTCGATTTTATCTCCCTGATATACATCAAAAGCACCCATGCGCTGCAATAACTTCCCTCCAGCTTTCAAAGCTACCTTTTTAATCTGATCGTAGGAAACCTCTCGGTCAATCACCAAAGAAAGGTCCCTTCTTACTTCTGGGAATTTAGAAATTTCTTGGAATTTTTTCATCCCACTTGCTTTTTTACCTAACAAGTCCCAATCCAATTCTGCGTACCAAACTTCTTGTTTTACTTCCGCTAGCTTAGCTAAGGATTCCTGTACCAAACCCGCAGTCCCCAATACTTTTTCTCCAAGTTTCAACTGCAGGGCATAGTCAAATGGCACTTCGTGAATGATTTCCGTGCTTGCATTGCTGATACCTAGTTTTTCTAGCAAAAGCTCCACGGCTGCATACAGGTCAGTAAAGCTCAATTTTTTCGAAGGTTCTAGCCAACTTTCTGCAGCTTTATCACCCGTCATAAACAGGGCAATTTTTCTTCCCTCTGCATAAGCCTCAGAAGCTTTGGCATAGACAGTACCGAACTCAAATACTTTGAGGTCTTTTTGTCTACGGTTGATGTTATGTGCCAAGACTTCCAGTCCTGAAAAGAGTAAAGTTTGGCGCATTACACCTAGATCTTCACTCAATTTATTGAGGATTT
The DNA here is from genome assembly GCF_054166905.1 of Mongoliitalea sp. Taxonomy (NCBI): domain Bacteria; kingdom Pseudomonadati; phylum Bacteroidota; class Cytophagia; order Cytophagales; family Cyclobacteriaceae; genus Mongoliitalea; species Mongoliitalea sp. Next base: position 10,114 of record NZ_JBSZCK010000009.1, read on the forward strand.
CTACATTCTGAGCTGGATTTAAGAAGCCTGATTTTTCTACATAGGTTGGCTTGGTCAGGGAGTTGGTGATGATTTCGTGAAATCCTCTTGAAGCCAATAATTCACTTAAGCGTAGTTGGAGCTTATTAAGATCTTTGCTTGGATGCTCAGCTAGGTAGTCTGATTGTTGGTTTTCGCTTAACTCTACATTGTCAAATCCATAGATTCGTAGAATTTCTTCGATGACATCTGCCTCTCTTGTTACATCTACTCGGTAAGGCTTTACCTTCACCGTAATGTTTTTCTCTGTTTCCCCAATATAATTAATTTCTAAGGACTCGAGAATCTCCCGAATGGTTGATTTTTCTAGTTTTTTGCCAATCAAGCGATCAATGTTGGCATAACTAACCTCAATAATACGGTCCTCGACTGCTTGTGGATACAGGTCAATAACCGGTGAAGAGATTTCTCCACCTGCGAGTTCTTTGATGAGCATCGCAGCTCTCTTTAATGCATATACCGGCATATTCGGGTCAGTGCCGCGTTCGAAGCGGAAAGAAGCATCTGTTTTCAGGCCATGAAATTGAGAGCCCTTTCGGATGATGTCAGGAGAAAAATAAGCGGACTCTAGGAAAATACTGCTAGTCTCATCTGTGACACCAGAGCCTTTTCCTCCAAATACTCCAGCAATACACAAGCCTCCTTTTTCATCACAGATCATCAATTCATCACCGGATAGTTTCCGTTCCTTCTCGTCCAAAGTCAAGAAAGGAGTGTCCTTTGCTAGTTTTTGGACGATGATTTTCCCTCCTTGAATTTTATCAGCATCAAAAGCATGTAAAGGCTGTCCCAAATCATGCAAAATGAAATTGGTGATATCGACAATATTATTGATAGGATCCAGGTCCAAGGCTTTCAGGTAGTTTTGTAACCATTCAGGAGAAGGACCCACCTTTACATTAGAAATCGTCAACCCTGCATAGCGAGGGCAATCAGCTGCATTTGCCACTTCAACAGGGATGATGCGTGATTCGTTGTCATGCTTGAAACCATCCACAGAATGCATGCAGATTTCCCTTCTTAAAAGTGCTTTGAGATCACGTGCCACGCCTAGGTGAGAGGCAGCATCCGCTCGGTTAGGTGTCAGACCTATTTCAAAAATATAATCATTGACAATATTGAAATACTCAGCTGCAGGTGTTCCATTGGGTAGATCTGTATCCAACACCATGATACCTGCATGGCTTTCACCGATGCCTATTTCATCTTCAGCACATATCATTCCTTGGGAAACCTCCCCACGGATTTTAGCTTTTTTAATTTCGAAAGAATCTCCCGTAACAGGGTATAATGTGCAGCCTTCTGTGGCAACAATTACTTTTTGTCCTTGTGCTACATTAGGAGCGCCACATACAATTGGGACTACCGCCGAACCAATATCTACGGTGGTTACGCTTAGCTTATCGGCATTGGGATGTCTTTCACAGGTGAGTACCTCTCCTATGACTACACCTTTGAGACCGCCTTTGATGGATTCAAATTGCTCAATTCCTTCAACTTCCAGTCCACTTCCCGTAAGCAGAGCCCCGATTTCCTCAGGACTTTCTTGAATGGCAATGTAGGTTTTGAGTCTATTATATGAAATTTTCATTTGTTCTGCTTTTCAAAATGATGCACAAATTTAAGATAAAAGCTGTAGGCAGGAAGCCTTGAGCCGAAAAAGTGTAGAATTTGAAAGCAGAAGGGTAGAAAGGCGCAAAATCTGAGTGTTTAGCCTTTCACATAATCTTTTTCACCAGCTTCAATAGCTATTTCCAAGATATTTTCTCTAGGCGGGAGGGGGCAGGCATATTCTGGGTTATATGCGCAGTATGGATTGTATGCTAAGTTGAAGTCTATAGTGATGCTGTTTTTACCGTCCTGTTTTAAGTTCAAGTAGCGACCTGCACCATAGGTGCTTTCTCCACTAGTGGCATCTGCAAAGGCAAGGAAAAAATTCCGCTTATCCGTTTCTCGTGCGGCTTGTAAGAGTAAAAGTCGCACTTGTTGACCCTGAATCTGAAACTCAGCATAAGAGTGCTTGAGGTATTTTTCAACACTGCCATCTGTCATAGGGATTTCCAGCATTTTGCGATCTTCTACGGGGACCATTTTTGCTCGAATACGGTAGGAGGGATCTATGGGGAAAAAATCCAGTTCACCCAAAGCCTTTTTTTGCTCTTCTGTCAGTGGAGATTCTGCATTGAAGCGGAGGTATTTGTACTGTCTATCCCGCTCTCGCTCAATTTTGTCTATATAGACATCTTCGTTGTCTACACCAGTCAACATGTATGCAAAAGCCATGGCTATCACCGCCAATACTCCAAATAAAATGATAGTTCGGGTTGTCATGAGTTATAGTAATCCTTCATCTGCGAAGCTAAAATAGGCAACATCTGTGAATATCAGGTGATCGAGTACGGATACTTCCAGATTTTTGCCTACATCAACCAGTTTCTGTGTCAAACGACGATCCTGTTCGGAAGGTTTAACATTGCCTGATGGATGGTTGTGAACCAAAATCATACCATTAGCCGTGCATTCCAAGGCATATTTGAAGATGATTTTAGGATCTGCTACCGTTCCGGTGGTGCCTCCCGAACTTATCAGCTGTTTTTTAATGACATAATTATTGCGGTTCAGATACAAAGCATAAAAATGCTCTATGGGCTCGTCCAGCAAATCAGGCTTCATCAATTGCCAAACATCCGAAGAAGAGGAGATTTTGAAACGTTTGGATTGCTCGGTAATTAGTTTACGCCTCCTGCCCAGTTCAAGTGCCGAAACGATACTGATGGCTTTTGCTTCCCCTATGCCTTTGAATTTTTTGAGATCTGTGATTGATTTTTTAGCCAATTCAGATAAGTCATAGTTACAATGCTTAAGAATGTACTTGGCTAAGTCTACCGCACTCAGAGATTTGGTGCCCGAACCAATGAGAATGGCCAAAAGCTCTGCATCAGACAAATGTGCTTTGCCACGAAGTAATAGTTTTTCCCGTGGACGGTCATCTTCCGCTAAAAGAGCGATTTTGATCGAATTATATGCTTCCATAAGCCCAAGTGGTTTTGATGAAAAATCAAAAAAGCTATTGGATAAAAGTATTAACTGGGCTCAAAATAAAAAAGCCCTGACATCTCTGACAGGGCAATTTAAACGTTTAAGTTTGTATTAGGCTAATGCATTGACCATTTTAGTCAATTTAGACTTCTTGTTAGATGCATTGTTCCTATGAATGATGTTCTTCTTAGCAAGTTTGTCAATCATGGATGTTACTGTTTTCAATAACTCCTGAGCCTCAGCTTTATCAGTAACATTTTTCAGCCTTTTGATAAACGTACGAGTCGTTTTGTGCTGATATCTGTTTCTCAATCGCTTGGCTTCGTTTGCACGGATTCTCTTTAGTGCGGATTTATGATTTGCCATATCTTAATTTACTTAAATTCTTTTGATACACCCCAATTCTAAACGGAGTGCAAAACTAATACAAATATTTTTAACTGCAAAGGGATTTTCAAACAAAACCTTGTTGAGTATGAAAATCATATGTGATTCTAGTATTCCCGCCGAATACTGCAAAGGTAGTACTTTTCAAGGGATTCAAGCAATCTTCTATTCATAAAATTTAAAAGTCCCACCGTATTTCCTGCAAATTGACCGATTAGCCTTGGGTTAAAAGGGGGTGAAATGGTAAGGTATTGCTAATTAGTCGATTAAATAAACGTTTAACTTCCGTGGTTTTTAAGGAATCTCTGTTGTATTCCCGTAGCTTTAACTTTCATGATTGCCTGGTTTAACGTTGGTACTGCCTGTCTATGAAAAATCGTTGGAAAAGATTTCTAAAACAAGCTTTGTTGATGGCTTTGCTGTTGGTGAATGTTGGGGAGGGGTATGCTTGGGGCTTTTTTGCACATCGAAGGATCAATAGACAGGCCGTATTTTCTTTACCTCCGGAGATGTTTGGTTTTTTTAAATATCACATAGACTTTATTACGGAGAATGCCATCAACCCTGATCGAAGGAGGTATGCAGTCTTGGGAGAGGCAGAAAAACATTATATTGATATAGAGGCGTATGGTGACAGTGCGTTATACAAGCTTCCCCGCTATTGGCATCAGGCTTTGGAAGTCTTTGAGGAGTCCTACCTGAGAGCACATGGAATTGGGCCTTGGAATGTCTATCATGTCAAATTACAACTGACCAATGCTTTTTTGAAGAAGGATAAAAAAGCGATTTTAAGATTATCGGCGGATTTGGGACATTACATAGCGGATATGCATGTGCCATTGCATACTACACAAAATTATAATGGGCAACTGACCAATCAACATGGAATTCATGCGTTTTGGGAAAGTAGGATTCCCGAACTTTTGGTGGATGAGTATGATTTTTTTGTTGGTCAGGCGCTATACATAGAAAGACCTCAGCTCGCAATTTGGTCGGCAGTTGAGGGTGCTCATGCTGCTTTGGATTCCGTACTCCGTTTTGAACGGGAGCTTTCGGATCGTTTTGATGAAGATAAAAAATTCACTTATGAAGAAAGGGGAGGTATCAATACCCGTTTGCATTCCCGGCCATTTACCATGGCTTATCATGAAATGCTTGACGGGCAAGTGGAGCGGCAGATGCGGGCAGCCATCAAATTGGTGGCTGATTTTTGGTACACCGCATGGATAGATGCAGGCCAACCGGTTTTGCAAGATTTATTGGATATCAAAGAACAGTTGCCTGAGGAAAAATTTGACACCAAAGATCCATTACCTGTGCGGGAACATGAAAACGGATTGGAGTTCTCGCTGAATGCGCTGAATTCGCGGGAAGAAGAAGATATTGGTTGATATTGGATATTAGGATATTGTGGAAAGGATAGATTCTTTGGGTTAGATGCCTGAAATAAGGAAGGGGATATTGGTTGATATTAGATATTGAGATATTGCTGGGTGGAGATGTTTTTTGGGGTAGTTCGAAGAAATGAGTGGGAATAAGGTTGAAATAAGGTTCGGGATATTAGTTGATATTGGATATTGATGGATATTAGATTCATGTCGTAAGAACGATTAACTTAATTAACCTAATTGCTAAACACCTAATTACCAATCACTTAATCAATTAAATAACCAATCACTCAATCAACTCAATAACCAATCACCTAATCAACTCAATAACCAATCACCTAATCAACTCCCATTAATTTTCTAACTCTTGAGATACTCATCTACTGCAGCGCCTAGACGTTCGAAGGTATGGCGGAAGGTTTGTTCATCTTCTTCGAGTAAAGTCACTCGGAACCCTCTGAGATCGGAGCAAAAGGAAGAAATCGGTACCACGCAAATCTGATGAGCAGCCAATAAATAATACACAAAACGCTTATCCAAAGGCATATCAGGCTCTAACCAAGATTCCAATTTTTCACGGAGAGCAGGATTTTCTATTGCCAAGGATTGTCCTTCCTTTAGCGCACCCTCCTCAAAAACAATGGTATTGTAAAAAGCTCCCTGGGTAGGATTGAATTTGATGCCAGGGATTTTTCCCATAATCTCTGCCATGATGCGACTTCGCTTACCGATTTTTTCATTTTCAGCTAATCGGTAGTCTTGATAGGCGGGATGCTGCATGATTTTGGGAATCGAAAGTTGAGGCAGGATAGTAGCGCATACCTCAATCATCTTGGCATTTTCTAGGGTTTGACAGAGCTTTGCAAATTCCTTAGAAGCTGTCCGGTTATAAAATTCCATCCAACCACAACGTGAACCGGGCCAAGGGAATTCTTTAGAAATACCCTTTAAGGAAATCGCAGGCAAATCTCCGATGACTTCAGCCAATGCCACCGCCTGTACGCCATTGTAGGTGATGTTTTGATAAATTTCATCTGCAATCAACAGGAGTTTAAACTCCCTAGCGATATCAACAAAGCCCTTTAATACTTCTGCTGGGTAAACCATCCCGGTAGGGTTATCAGGATTGATGATCAGAATCCCGACAATGGAAGGATTGTATTTCACTTTATTATACAAGTCTTCCATATCCGGTAGCCATTGATTATCAGGGTCTAGTTTGTAGGTGATTGGGGCGGTATTCGCATGCGCTGCCTCTGCCGAGCTATGCGTGCTGTAAGCGGGGGAGGGGCCAATGATCCGGGCAGTAGGGATTAGAAATTGGTATAATTTAGCAATGGCATCTCCCAACCCATTGAAAAACAAAATATCATCAACCGTTATTTGGGCTCCTTTTTTCTCATTGTTGAGACCTGCTAAAAATCTCCTGGTCTCCAATACCCCCTTTGAATCCGCATAACCGTAAGTTTTGTCATTCAATACCAACTCCGAAACAATCCCTTTCATCCAAGTCGGAATTACATTGTTTTTCTGAATAGGGTCCCCTATATTTTCCCAAGTGATGGGATATCCTAAGGCTTCAATTTCTCTGGCTTTTTTGACAATGCCTCTGATTTCGTAGGAAAGTTCTTCCGCTCCCGGGCGTAAAAGTAAATTTCTCATATGCTGGCCTGTGTTTCGTTGGTAAAGGAACAAAAAACAGACCTTTTTTTTGAAGATTTTTAAAAATTACTTTTCAGTTTTTGATTCTCTCGCTTTTCTTGTCAGCATGGCATTCCAAAAAAATAGAACCGATGCAAGAACTATTAAAATAGCATTTATTATGGATGGGATATCTATCCATCCCATGAATTTTACTACCAAAGTTATACCCAATAAAATGAAGACCGCATGATAGGCAATGGGCACATGTTTTTGTATCATAGTTTTATGGGTTATTTGTTATGGTTAACGAAAGTTTATTGTTTAAGTTGCGCTCATTAGTTATGTTTATAATGAACGAGTTTGAAGGGTATCGATCGAATTTCTATTTGTTGATAAAAAATTAAATGTCAAAATGTTTTGACTTAATGTAAAGTTTGTTTTACATTTGGTAAAAAATAATTGACACATGATTCCAAATTTCTTATTTCCTCATTATTTCAAATGGATAGGCTGGGTCTTGTTTGGCTCGGGCGTACTTGGTCATTTGATTTTTGGATTTTATTACTTCTTGCTTTTCTTATCACTGGCTCTGTTGGGTTTGTTTATTGTCGCATCATCCAGGCAGCAAGTGGAAGACGAGATGATTCAAAGCATCCGTCTCCGTTCCCTACAAACTTCCGTATTTGCCCAAGTACTTTTCATATTGGCTTTTTCGGTGTTGGATGATTGGAAAGGAGAAGGCTTGGTCAATTTGCCAATTCCGGCAGTTTTAGCGGGGATACTGTTTATAGGGATTTATTTGCTGGTCTTCTATTATAAAATTTATCGATTGGATCATGAAGAATAGCATCAAGGTAGAACGGGCAAAAAAGAACATGACGCAACAGGAACTGGCGGAGTTGATCCAAGTCAGTCGTCAGACGATCAACTCCATTGAAGCAGGAAAATATGTACCTTCTACGGTGCTTGCATTGAAAATTGCCAAGCTTTTTGGACAAGCTGTGGAGGCGATTTTTGAGCTGGAAGAAGGTGATTGAGGAATTAAATCTATGTATAAACTCTAAAATTTTGAAGGTATGAGAAAATTGAAAATGCTCGGCTTTATGGGCATTGTCTCTCTAGGGATAATGTCCTTCGTATGGAAATTTGAATTACTCAAATTAGAAGGACCAAGACAGGAATTGGTATTTGAGGAAAAGAATGAAGACTTTCAGGTAGCTGTTTATCGGGAGCGGTTTATCACTGGGACATCGCATCAAGGATTTGCTGTAGGACCTCAGATGCTCCAAAAATCTGGAGACTTGAAGGAGGTTTTGGGAGTATTGATGGATGTGGGCAATATTGAATTGAAATTTAAAGATGAGCGGCAATACAATGCGGATATCAAAACCAGTAAACCGTTGAAACTTTTACAAGGTGAAATTGCTGCGTTGGTGTTGGATAAAATGGGTTTGTTGGTTGAAAAGGAGGAGAAAATTGTTTCCGTCCAAAAACTTAGTGTGGTGGATTGGGATAAAGCGACTGATGCAAAAAAGGAAATGGGTCCAGGGGTATTAACCTATCGGGAAGTGAAAAATAACAGCATGAATTTGTTTGGGTATACCTTGAATGAGGTAAAGAAAGAATTGGAAGACTTATTTCCAGAAGCCCATTTTTCTACAACTTCTGATCAGAGCAATCAACCTTTGTACCTCACATTTTCAGACATCAGAAAAATAGATCGTGTGCTCGCAGAATTAGCGGAACAAGGAATTGCCCTTGAGGAGTCTAGCGAAAGCAGGGATTTTTGGCGAGTTTATAAGAAAGACTAGTGGGTAAATAGGTTCAAGTAAATCACGTTGAAATTTCGCGTCAAAAAATAAAAAAAGCCAAAGAAAAAAAACATAAATGAAGCGTATGCTTAAAGTACGCTTCAATTTTAATCCTCCTGTCTGTTTTTCGACTCCTTTTCAATTTTCCGTTCATGGGCTACTTGAAGTATTAAAGATGTCATCACCAAGGACATGGCAACAGCAGTCATCCAGCTTTGATTTAGCAATGCTAAAACGCCCAGTAAGATGGATGCAAAGAGTAATACCACACGATGTTTCAATCCCCAGCTCATCTTTTGATTTTTCTTTAAATATAAGGTTTTTCGATAAATCTGTTTATAAAAGAAAGACTCGGGACCACACTCGCCCCGAGTCTTATATCTTATGTCTAGCGTCTTATTTCTACACAACAAATCCCTACTTCGTACTTCGTACTTGGTTCTTGGTACTTGGTACTTGGTACAATGTACCTATCTCAACTTCTTATACTTTATCCTTCTCGGAGTCAAATCCCCTAGACGCTTCTTCTTGTTTTCCTCGTAGTCCGAGAAGTTGCCTTCAAACCAATACACCTGAGAATCTCCTTCAAACGCCAAAATATGCGTACAGATTCTATCCAAGAACCATCGATCGTGGGAGATAATCACTGCACATCCACCAAAGTTTTCCAATGCTTCTTCTAAGGCTCTTAGTGTGTTTACATCCAAGTCGTTGGTAGGCTCATCGAGAAGTAGCAAGTTACCGCCTTCTTTTAAAGTCATAGCCAAGTGAACTCTGTTTCGCTCACCACCGGAGAGTACGCCTAGCTTCTTTTCCTGATCCGATCCCCCAAAATTGAACTTGCTCACATAAGCGCGTGCGTTCACTTCTTTGTTGCCCAACTTCATCAGCTCATTGCCTTCGCTGATGGCCTGATAAACAGATTTATTCGGATCTAAGTTATCGTGTTCTTGATCTACGTAAGCCAGCTTCACCGTATCACCCACTTCAAAATTACCAGCATCCGGTTTTTCCTGACCGGTAATCAATTTAAAGAGCGTAGATTTACCCGCACCATTTGGTCCAATGATTCCTACAATTCCCCCTTGTGGCAGACTAAAGCTGAGATTTTCAAATAAGAGCTTGTCACCATAGGCTTTAGAAACTCCATTCACCTCAATGACTTTGGCTCCCAATCGTGGGCCCGGAGGAATAAACAATTCTAATTTAGCTTCTTTCTCTTTGGATTCTTCGGACACCAATTTGTCGTAAGCAGATAGACGGGCCTTTCCTTTAGACTGTCGGGCTTTGGGTGACATTCGAATCCATTCCAATTCACGTTCTAAGGTTTTCTGTCTTTTGGATTCTGTCTTTTCTTCCTGCTTCAGGCGTTGCTGCTTTTGATCCAACCAAGAAGAGTAGTTGCCTTTCCATGGAATACCTTCCCCTCTGTCCAGCTCCAAAATCCAACCAGCCACATTATCCAAGAAGTAACGGTCGTGGGTTACTGCAATAACAGTTCCTTTATATTGCTGCAAATGTTGCTCTAACCAATGCACGGATTCTGCATCCAAGTGGTTGGTAGGTTCATCCAGTAATAATACATCTGGCTCTTGTAAAAGAAGTCTGCACAAGGCTACGCGTCTTTTTTCACCACCGGAAAGGTTTTCTATCAGTGCATCACTTGGCGGTAGACGGAGTGCATCCATGGCTCTTTCAAGCATAGTATCCAATTCCCACGCATTAGCTGCGTCTAATTTCTCTTGAACCTCTCCCTGCTTGGTAATCAGTTTGTCCATGGCGTCCGGGTCCTCCATCAGGGCAGGATCCATGAATTTTTCATTGATTTCTTCAAATTCCTTCAACAAAGCCACTGTACCCGCAACAGCCTCCTCTACGATATCCTTAACGGTTTTGGTAGGGTCTAATTTAGGTTCCTGCTCTAGCATGCCTACGGTGTACCCTGGAGACCATACTACCTCGCCGATAAAATCCTTGTCTAGTCCTGCTATGATCTTCAACAAAGAGGATTTTCCCGAACCGTTAAGACCTAGGACTCCGATCTTGGCTCCGTAGAAAAATGACAGGTAGATATCTTTTAATACTTTTTTCTGTGGGGGATAAATTTTGGATACCCCGGCCATTGAAAATATAATTTTTTCTCCGCTCATGGTTTACTCTTAGATTTGCTAAAACGCAAAGATGCCAAAAAAATAGCTTTCTTAGGATAAATGCTTTTGAATTAATTAATTTGCAGAAAATTAAGAATTGGCTACCACGCAACCAACCTATTAAATCATCATGGAGCATCCATACGGGTACATCAAAGATAACAAGGTTTATCTCAAAGGATTTTTGAATCAGCCAGATCGGGTGATTGGAGAAGTAAAAGAAGACGAAGCAAGTACACTCAAGTATTTTGAGGATAGATTTGTAACGCTTATCGAAAAAATAAATCAGCTTAAAAAAGATATAGAAGAGAATCAAAACAAGGGTTCCTTTTTGATGAAGCTGTTACATTTAAAGGATTCCTTGTACCAATACGATGCGTTGGGAGATTTTATTCCATTGATTGAGGATTTGGAAAAGGTTCAGAACTACCTGGAAGATATTATTCAGAAAAACAGGGAGAAAAATCTGGAGATTAAGAAAGGGCTGATTTTAGAGGCTCAATCCATGCAACACGATACGGATTGGAAAAATACCTCTGAGGCATTTAAAAATCTGAAGATGCGTTGGATCAAAACAGGGCCTGTAGAGAAAGAGCTGGAAGCTAGCATGGAGGAGGAGTTTAATGCCATTGTAGATGGTTTTTTTGAAAACAGGAAAAATTTCTTCGAAGGCTTAGCCTTACAGGCCGAGGAGAATATTAAAGTTTACGAATCCCTTGTACAGCAGGCGAGAGATGCATTTGCTATGCAGGATCCAAAATTATCCTTTGAGATTTCCAAACGAATTCAAAAAGAGTGGAAAGCGGCCGGAAAAGTTCCTGCAGAAAGAAGGCAGCCACTATGGGATGAATTTTCTAAATTAAATAACCGGATTTTTAGCAGATTTAAGCGTTCTATGCAGACAGAGCCTGAAATGCGTCCATGGGAATTGATGAAGAAAATGGAATCCATGCTGGAAGAAATAAAAAAATTGGCTCATGCTGAAACAAGTTTTGCTGTTGTTTCGTCTGCGAAGAAATTACAAGCTGATTGGAAGAGATTACCACAGCGAAAGCCAAAGGATGCAAATCTATTGATGCGTTCTTTTACATTCTTCTCTGAAATGGTATTTGAAAAGCAGTTCTTGGATAAACTTGCAAATGGCAAGTACGCAGATTTTAGACAAAAAGACATTTCAGAACAGAAAAAGATCAAATCGTCTATTTTAAGAGATTTGATTCATCGGGATGAAACAGAATTGGCTACTATCCGTGATAATGCAGAGAAGGTTCAAACCAACGAACCAGATTTCGAGATTATGCTTAGAAGAAAAATAAGTGCCTTCAAAAGAAAGGTTGATGTAAAAAATCAGATCTTGAAGGAACTTTCAAATAAATAATTGGTTAACAGTTGAATATTTAAAACAATTTCTATTTTTGCAAGCCGTTGAGGCACAAACAAAAAATTAATAAGCTATGTACTGGACACTAGAACTAGCATCTTATTTAGAAGATGCACCATGGCCTGCAACCAAAGACGAGTTGATTGATTATGCAATCCGTTCAGGTGCTCCATTGGAGGTAGTAGAGAATCTCCAAGAACTCGAGGATGATGGCGAGCCTTACGAGAATATCGAAGAAATCTGGCCTGATTATCCCACGAAAGATGATTTCTTCTTTAACGAAGATGAATATTAATATGAAAGCCTCAGTAATGAGGCTTTTCGTTTTATAATCCAAGCACGTTTTTGAGCTTGATATATCCTGTTTTGCTTACTGGAATTTTTTCTCCTTTACTTAAAAGTACAATATAAGCGTCCTTTTCGTAGGATTCAAGTTTGGTGATTTCTGAAACTTTAACAATGAAAGACCGATGCACCCGCACAAACTCTAAAGGAGCCAATCCTTTTTCATAGAAGCTGAGTGTTTTATTTTTTAAGTGTTTTCCCTGCGTGCTGTAAATGTTTACATAATCATCATTAGCTTCTAGGTAACGGATTTCATTGACCGGAATGATGATGATTTCTCCTTTTTCTTTCAATACGATTCTGCTGAGGAATTCTTCTTGAATATCGGTTCCCCCGGTAGCTTGCTTGATATTGCTTTGCAGTTTTTCGATAGCCTTTGCAAATCTGCTTTTGGAAAAGGGTTTTAATAGATAATCCACAGCCGCATTATCAAAAGCTTTTACAGCGTACTGTTCGTATGCGGTTGTAAAAATCACTGCTGGAGGATTGTCAAGTAATTCCAGTAGCTCGAGTCCATTGATTTTAGGCATTTCTATATCCAGAAAGACGAAATCAGGCTGATGTGTTTGTATGGCTTTCATCCCATCAAAGCCATTATGGGCAACTGCATAGACTTCTATCATTGGAAAGTCCAAAAGGTATTCCTGAATCAAAGTTGTCGCCAAAGGTTCGTCGTCAATGATGATTGTTTTCAGTTGCATAATGTGGGATGGTTAGTTCTACGGAGAATGTATTGGTGCTTTGTTGGATTTTTAGGAGATCACTTCTACCAAAGAGTAATTGCAGGCGTCGATTTACTGCTTCTAAACCGAATCCACTGCCTTTGGCCTGACCTGCCTGAGGGTCAAATGGGTTTTGAATATAGACGATAAGGTTGCCATTTTTTTCTGAAATCTGAACTGAAATAGTTACCTCTCCAGTCATCCCATAAAGACCATGCTTGATGGCATTTTCCAATAAAGGCTGAATCATCAGTTGGGGTATCTTTAGTTTTTTTGAAGCTTCATCCTGGGTGATCGTTACCAAAAGCCTACTTCCAAACCGTACTTTTTCTATGTACAAAAACTTTTCTATTTGGGAAAGTTCTTCCTCCATGCTGATCCATTGATTTCCATCTCTTCGAATAGTTCCTCTGAGGAAGTCAGCTAATTCTACAACCATCTCTCTGGCTTGTTCTGGTTGGGACTTTACAAGGGCTGATATAGAATTGAGACTGTTGAAAAGAAAATGAGGCTGTAATTGCTGTCTCAAATGATACATCTCTGCTTCTTTGGCGAGCCTCATTGAGTTGGCTTCTGTTTCTTTGATCTTTTGCTGATCCTCTAATTTCCCAGCAAGGAGTAATAGTATAGTCCAAAATTGGAAGAGTAGATAGAGGTAGGTACCCTTTAGATAACTACTGTTTTTGAGAAATTGAATATAGACTTCTTGGCTTGGGCTTATCATGGAGATTGTTCCATACCCTATGGCAGTAAAACCTGTTGAAAATACTAGAGGTAGTGCAATGCCAATCCAAAGTTGTCCCTTCTGAGGAATGTAGAAATTGAAAATATTCCCAAGTAACCAAGCACCTGTCAAAATACTCATGGTCTGCAAGCAAGACTCTATCAAAGCCTGGGATAAGCCCAGGCTATAAAAGTGTAACAAAGTAGCTACTGCAATAGTCCAGCTGCTCCCAATCAGGAGTATGACCATCCAATGGGTTTTGATTCCTTGTTGAAAAAGGTGCATAGCTTGCTTGAGTTGGTGAAAACCCTAGGATGTTGATCAACAAATTCCTAGGGTCGCTTAAGTTACTAAAAGGATTTGATTTCAAGTCCCCCAAATACTACTGAACCATATATTTTCAAGACTTTTGTCTTGTCTACTTTTGTTGGGTTATAAAATCTCTTGTCTTCTACACCAGCTGCGAAGACTGTCCCAATATTTACTTGCACATCCCAATGTGGAGGCACAACTAATTTGACACCACCAAATGCTACTTCCAAATTGATTGCAGCTTCACCTTCGATATCTGCTTGGGAAAAGTCGATTTCTGTGCCTCCAAATGTAGCGGAAACCTTACCTCCTTTGAAGTTTTTAGAGAAAATTCTGCGTTGGATTCCTGTAAATAGTGCTTGTGCATTCAAGACTTCTGCATGATCGAAGCCAGAGAAGTTTTGCTTAGACTCGCCAGTCTCAGGAATAATAGGCACTTCGCTTAGTTCAGGTGTTTCTTTTTTTGGAGCATTATAGTTTCGAAAGAAATCCTCATTGAATTTTTGGTTGTCTCTACTTCTTTTCAACATAAGATACAAACCGAAGAGAATTAATCCACCGGGAATGATGAATGGTTTAAGTTCGAAGGGTAAGCTGAAGTATTTACTTACAAGCATTACCCCTCCAAATATTACTAAGAAGATACCAAAGCCATTTTGGAAGTTATGTCTTGCCAATATCACTAAGCCTATAGCTATCAAAAGCATTGGCCAAGAAATTAACCAAAATGGGAATACAAAGCCCAGGGCCTTTAGCAGGAGTACTACACCTACCAAAAGTACGATCAAACCTGCTGTCAGGTCAGAGTTTCCGGAGTTGATGTTTTTAGTTGCCATTGTCGTATGATTGAATGTGTTTGATGATTCAAAAATAAGATAGGCAGATAGGCTTTCTGAAGAAGAATAGGCTATTAGCGGACAATTCTCGGTGAATGGCAGTTTTTTATCGGTGAATTTCAGCTTGTTTTTTCACCGAGCAGAAAGCTTGCAAATCGGAGGTCGTCCTGTGTAGTCAGTTTGATGTTTTCCAGATTGCCGGGGATAAGACTTACTTGCCATCCTTGATGTTCGTAAACAGTCGCATCATCCGTAAAAGCAGGAGATTCTTCCGTCTCAAATGCCTGTTTGATTTTGGTCAATTGAAAAGTTTGGGGCGTTTGGACCAATCGGTAAGCAGCCCTATTTTGAAAGGAGGAACTTCCATTCTCTTCCACTTTTCGGATGGAGTCTTTTAACTCTACCACTGCGATGGCGCTTCCCGTCAAGGCTGCTGTCTGAAAACTCTGATGGATGACCTCTGAGTGAATAAATGGTCTTACCCCATCATGGATTGCCACCAAACCATCTAGATTTTGAATGGCATTGAGACCATTTTTGACTGATTGGAAGCGGGTTTGTCCTCCTGATACGAGTTGATGGGGAATATGAAAATCATATTCTTTGCAAAGACTCTTCCAATAATCCACATCAGATCCCGGAATGACTAAAATCAAGTCCATTTGAGTATCAAACTCATGAAACTTCTGTAAGGTATGCATCAGGACTGGCTTGTTTCCAATAGGAAGGTATTGTTTTGCTATAGGACTTCCCATACGTGTTCCACTTCCACCCGCTACTATCAATGCATACTTTTTCATATCATGTCGATTAGGTCCTCAAAAATAAGGCTTATTGTATATCCAGAAAAGGAATAAATAAAAAGACCTGCTTTGGTTAAAGCAGGTCTCCGTTGAGGTTTCTAAGAGATTAAAGGATTAACATCGCATCTCCATAAGAGAAAAATCTGTATTTTTCCTTAATGGCCTCTTGATAGGCTTTCATGATCAAGTCATATCCTCCAAATGCTGAAGCTGTCATCAATAGCGTAGATTCAGGTAAGTGGAAGTTGGTGATCAATGCGTTAGCAATTTTAAATTCGTAAGGAGGAATGATAAATTTATCTGTCCAGCCACTACTTTCCTTCAGACGGGAATTAGCGGTTACCGATGATTCGATTGTCTTCAAGGACGTAGTCCCCACTGCAACGACACGCTTTTTATTATCTAATGCCTCATTGACAAGATTGACGGTTTTGGTAGGGATATCATAATTTTCAGAATCCATCTTGTGCTTGGTCAAATCTTCTACGTCGACTTTTCTGAAAGTACCCAATCCAATATGCAAGGTGATAGGACTGACTTCCACACCCTTTAACTCCAGTCGCTTTAATAAGTGAGGAGTAAAGTGCAAACCTGCGGTAGGAGCTGCAACTGCACCCACGTGGCTAGCGAAAATAGTTTGGTAACGCTCACGATCCTCTAATTCTACTTTACGCTCGATATACTCTTTCAATAAAGGTGTTTCACCCAAAGAGTCAATTGTTTTGTAAAACTCCTCATCTGAACCATCAAATAAGAATCTGATAGTACGTCCTCTAGAGGTGGTGTTGTCGATTACCTCAGCAACTAAGTCTGAATCTCCGAAGTATAATTTATTGCCAACACGGATTTTTCTGGCAGGATCTACCAGCACATCCCATAGACGCAAATCTTGGTTTAACTCTCTTAACAGGAAAACTTCAATTTTTGCACCTGTTTTTTCTTTGTTTCCATACAGTCTGGCTGGGAACACTTTTGTGTCATTGATGACAAATACATCTCCTTCTCCAAAGTACTCAATAATATCCTTGAAAATTCGGTGCTCAATTTCACCGGTTTTTCTATTGACTACCATCAATCGGGACTCGTCACGATTGTCTGTAGGGTATAAGGAAATTAATTTTTTGGGGATGTCGAATTTAAAGTCTGATAACTTCATATAGAATGAATAGAATTTTCGCTTTTTTTTGAGTTTGAATTACTCTGTAAAAAGTGCAAAGATACAAAATAAAATTCCCGAAATCTATCTATATTGCATTTTTGTTTTAAACCAACTAGTTGAAGCCGTGCTCTATCTGAAATTAATCTGGGAAAGTATTCGATTTGCCATGCAGGCACTCAAATCTAACTTGACCCGAACCATCCTTTCCTTATTGGGAGTAACTGTAGGTATTTTTGCCATCATTGCTGTTTTCACCCTCGTTGATTCTTTGGAAAAAAACATCAAATCTAGTTTTAGCTTTCTGGGCACCAATGTAGTTACCGTAAATCGCTTCAATTTCGTCGGAGGACCTGATTATCCTTGGTGGAAGTACTTCCGCCGACCTTACAATACTTTTTCTGAGTATCAATTCTTAAGAGATAAACTGCGAAATGCAGAAGGTGTGGCTTTTTCTGCAGACGCTAATGGGACTGTGCAGGCAGGCAGTAATGCCTACCGTGGCACCAACATTACAGGGGTAACTTTTTCTTATCAGGATGTCTATGATATTTCTTTGGAAGCTGGTAGGTATTTTACGGAACAAGAGGTAAATGCTTCCCGAAACGTAGCCATGATTGGGGTGAAAGTTGCCAGTACACTCTTTCCCAATGCCGATCCACTTGGCAAAGAATTAAAAATCAAAGGGTCTAAGTTTGTGGTCGTTGGGCTTTTTGAGGAAGAAGGAGAGGGACTTTTGGAGATTTCTTCTAAGGATGAGGCGGTTATGATTCCGTATGGAAGTTTTACCAAACTCTATTATGTTGGTCCTAATGGGATAGAGCCTTCGATTGCAGTCAAAGGCTTGGAAACAGACATTGGATTGGTGGAATTGGAAAATGAGTTGATTGGCCTACTACGGGCTAAAAGAGGTTTGAAGCCAACTCAGGAAGATAATTTTTCTTTAAATAAGTCTGAGTTTTTGATGAATACCATTGGGTCCATCTTTGATGTAATCAGTACAGCTGGATGGGTGATTGGAGGGTTTTCCATCTTGGTGGGAGGATTTGGAATTGCAAATATCATGTTTGTATCTGTTAAAGAGCGGACGAGTATCATCGGTATCCAAAAATCCTTGGGAGCAAAAAATTACTTTATTCTCTTTCAGTTTTTGTTTGAAGCTATGTTTTTGAGCATGATTGGAGGCATAGCAGGAATTATAATTGTGTTTGGATTGACATTTATTCCATTAGGTAGTTTGGAATTGGTGCTGTCCTTTAAGAATCTGGTTCTTGGCTTAGGGATTTCTTCTGTTATTGGAATTGCATCCGGAATTGTACCGGCCACCTTGGCAGCAAGAATGGACCCTGTAGAAGCGATTCGTGCTGTCTAAAACTTAGATTGAAACTGTAATAAAATAGAAAAGCAGCTGAGGGAACTCAGCTGCTTTTTTGTTGTGTACTTATGAAATCTTAATCTTCTAATTCCGGAGTTGGGCTGCCACTAACCATAAGGCCTGATTTTTCTTTGATCTTTTTCTCCAATTCATCCATCAATTCTGGATTATCAAGCAACAAATTTTTTACGGAATCTCTTCCCTGTCCCAGTTTATTGCCTTCATAAGAGAACCAAGATCCTGCCTTTTTGATGATTTCAAACTCCACTCCCAAGTCAATAATTTCACCTACTTTGGAGATTCCCTGACCATACATGATATCAAATTCTACCACTTTAAAAGGAGGGGCCACTTTATTTTTGACCACTTTTACTTTTGTTCTATTTCCTAGAACATTGTCAGCACCTTCCTTGATTTGGCCGATTCTACGGATATCTAGACGAACGGATGCATAGAACTTCAAAGCGTTACCACCGGTGGTTGTTTCAGGGCTTCCGAACATCACTCCGATTTTATCACGCAACTGATTGATGAAAATACAAGCACAGCCGGTTTTATTGATAGCACCTGTTAATTTTCTCAAGGCTTGGGACATTAATCGGGCTTGTAAACCCATTTTGCTGTCTCCCATATCTCCTTCCAATTCGCCTTTGGGAACTAAGGCTGCCACAGAGTCAATGACGATAATGTCTATGGCTCCCGAGCGGATTAAATGTTCGGCAATTTCTAAGGCTTGCTCCCCGTTATCAGGTTGAGAAATCAATAAGTTTTCGGTATCAATGCCTAATTTTTCTGCATAAGTTTTGTCAAAAGCATGTTCTGCATCGATAAAGGCTGCCAGTCCTCCTGCTTTTTGAGCTTCTGCTATACAATGCATGGTCAAGGTTGTTTTACCAGAAGATTCAGGTCCGTAGATTTCTATTACCCTACCTCTAGGAATTCCTCCTATTCCTAAAGCCATATCCAAGCCCAAAGAACCAGTTGAAATAGCCGGTATATCCTGCACTTTGTTATCGCTCAACTTCATGACAGTACCTTTTCCGTACGTCTTTTCCAGCTTGTCTATGGTCAACTGGAGTGCTTTTAATTTTTCAGTATTGGCGCTCATATCTGTGTTAACAATTCAATGATTTGCATGATTGAAAATAAAGATTCATACTTGAACCTTCAACGATAATCCGAGAGTTTACGTAATTGTTTCTCGAATCTTTAATTTATCTGCTAATATTGGAATAAGATTTGAAATGCACTCAGAGTAACCATGATTTTCATGAAAAATAGTCGACTAATGTCAGTAATTGTCACGCTTTGTTTCTTTTGCTTAAGTTTTCCAAGCATAGGACAAAAAAATACTGCCTTCAAACCAGGGGAGGAATTGACATTTAAAGTCAGCTATAGTTTTTTGAATGCAGCCGAAGCAAAAATGATTATAGCCCCGCAAGTCACCACCATGAATAACAGACCAACGTATAAAATGGATGTGTTTGGATCTACCCTAGGCGTGTTCAAGTTATTCAAAGTCAATGATAACTGGGGTAGTTATATAGATACTGCCAAGATGATCCCTCATAAATCATATAGACATATTGAGGAGGGTAGTTATCGTAAACATGAGCATGTCTTTTTTGATCATCAAAAGAAAAATGCTCATGTAAAGCTTTTTGACAGAGAAAATAGGGAGGTGGTCAGTACGAAGGATTATACAGTCCCAGCTAATGTGCAGGATATTGTAAGTGGTTTTTATTATTTGAGAACCTTGGATCTCAGCAAACTCAAAAAGGGGGAAACGATTCTATTGACAGGTTTTTTTGATAAAGAAGTATATAATTTACGGATGGTTTTTCAAGGAAAAGAAATGATTGATACCAACTTGGGAAAGTTTGAAACTTTCAAATTGTCACCTATCATACCCAAAAACAAATTGTTTAGAGGAGAACAGCCGGTGACGGTATGGGTTTCCAATGATCAAAATAAAATACCCTTGAAAATTAAAGCAAAATTGATGGTTGGCTCCTTGGATATGGAAGTAATGGAGGTAAAAGGCTTGCGTAATAATTAGATGATATCTACGTAACAATAGCTTAATATTTGCGAGCTTAATAAAAATTTAATGTTGTCTTTTGCGGCAAAAAATGTTAATTCTATTTTTATCAAGAGTCTTTTTTTAACTTAGCAATATCTTAGCGCTGCTAAAAACGCTATTTCTACATGAGCGATAAACCAAAAGTGAAAGTACTCGTTGTCGATGACGAGCCGGACATTGTCGATTTGCTGACATATAACCTGAAAAAGGAAGGCTACGAAGTAGAGTCTGCCGAGGATGGAATCAAGGCTGTAAAAGTTGCTAGCAAGTTTGTACCTGACGTTATCTTATTGGATATTATGATGCCCAATCAGGACGGGGTTGAGACCTGCAGACAAATGCGGGAAATTCCTGACTTGAAGAATACATTTATTATTTTTCTAACTGCCCGTTCGGAAGAATACTCAGAAGTCGCAGCCTTTGATGTGGGAGCGGATGATTATATTACGAAGCCAATCAAGCCAAGAGCATTGATGAGTAGGATTGCCGCATTGTTCCGCAGAGAATCTAAAAAGGAGCAGGAGTTTACGCAAATCAAGATCAAGGATTTGATTATTGACCGCACGAGTTATACCATCGATCAGCGTGGTACAATCATCACCTTGCCTAAGAAAGAATTCGAATTGTTGTATTTTTTAGCCAAAAACCCTAATATAGTGTTCAGTAGAGATGATCTCTTGCAGAATATTTGGGGTGCAGATGTGTATGTATTAGCCCGTACAGTGGATGTACATATACGAAAAGTACGTGAAAAGATTGGCGAAGACTATATCACTACTGTGAAAGGAGTAGGTTATAAGTTCGATTTGAATTAAACTATGTTTACAACATCCCGAGGGATATCCTTTATTTTAGGATTAGCGATTTCTGCCTTAACTGTTGCGTTTATATCCTTAATCGATAGTGCCACTCCTACCTTACTATTGGTAGCGGGTGGTATTTCTTTTTCGGTCTCTTATATATTGATCAATGTTACCTTGGAGTTTTTGATTTTTAAGGAAATCAGCAATATCTACTCGGTATTGGAGAAGATTCAAAAAAAGGATTACTCCATAGCTTCTGAAAAATTTGACGGATTATCAATTTCTCCTTTGAAGCGAATCAATAAGACAATTAATTCCTATGCACAGGCCAAAAATCAAGAAATTGAGACGCTAAAAAAGAATGCAGAATTTAGGAAAGATTTTATTGCAGACATTTCCCATGAATTGAAAACACCGATTTTTGCGGCTTTGGGATACATACATACCCTGCTTGACGGTGCAGTGGAAGACAAGTCAGTCCGTTTGAAATTTTTGAAACGTGCAGCCAAGAGTTTGAATGCTTTGGATAAACTCGTTCATGATCTTCTTACCCTTAACCAAATGGAGAGTGGGGTGGTTAAATTTAACTTTGAGATTTTTGACATGAAGGAATTATTGCATGAGGTAATTGAAGAGCTAGAACAAAAGGCGAATAAAAGAGATGTGCTGATCCGCTATTTTTACGACAAGGAAAAAGAATTTATGACAAAGGCAGATAAGGATAAGATATTTCGTGTTTGTCAAAATCTGATTTATAATGCCATCAAATACAATAATGATGGGGGAGAAGTAGAGGTGAATCTCAAAGCACATAAGAATCATATTTCCGTCGAAATCAAGGATAATGGAAAAGGTATTCCACCGGAAGATATTAAGCGCATTTTTGAGCGATTTTATAGGGTTGAGAAAAGTAGAAACCGTGAAGCTGGCGGGACAGGCTTGGGATTAGCGATCGTTAAGCATATTTTAGAAGGACATAAAAGTAAGATTTCTGTGAGCAGTACAGTTGGTAAAGGGTCGCTATTTAGTTTTGAATTGCCCCTGGAAAAAGTAGAGGTTAGAGGCTAGCATCTTAATTTACACTTTATTGGATTTGTGGTCGAATAGACAGAGGTAAGAATCAATAGAAACTCTCATCCCGCATCTCGTTCTAGCTTTAGTCTCTGAGCTTGTTGAAAAGCTTACTGAACGAGTCCGAATTTCTCCGCCGCTTCTTTTCTCGAAAACGCATTGAAATGCCACCATTCGGAGCCGATACCAGTAAATCCTCCATGCTTCATGACTTTGCGGAGGATTTCTCGGTTGGAGATGTGTTCTTGGCTGATTTTGCCTTCACGGAGCATTTGTTGTTCACGGTCAGGATAAGCGGGATATCCAAAAAAGTCAAAAGGGGTACCCATATCTAGGGCTTCTCCGGTCTCTTGATAGGCTAAAGTCAGGTCTACAGCCACTCCATAATTATGTAAACCTCCTATTTTGGGGTCCGCTACGTATAAAGGCTTGATGCTGTCAGGTTTGTCTAAGTTATCCCATAGAATCTGCTGTACTCTTACTGGACGAACACCATCATAAACCAAAAAGGTGAGCTCTGGATGACCTTCTTTCAATTTTTGGTGGGCTTTCTTTAACATCTCAGCGACGATAGGCTGTACATAACAACGATATAGGTCTCCATAGACATCTTGACCGAAGAAATTATCCTCTGTTGAATATTTAAGGTCTACATAAATACCGGGGATAACAGCTTCTACGTCCACCAAGCCTGCCTCAATCAGGCTTTGTTCGAGATCTCCCACTTGATCAATAATTTGAAACTGCTCATCACCGATGCTAACCAAATCATTGAAGTCTACACCGGTGGCGGTGGTTTCGGTCATTTTGCTTTCACAAGCAAGGATAACCGTTAGGAAAAGAAGTGGGATAATAAGGAAAGAATTCTTCATAAGGTCTTAGGAAAGGTTTTTTTTGATTACAGTGGCTGAAGCTTGCGCTGTGGGTAGCATAACAATATCTGCTAAAACCACATGCGGAGGCCTGCTTACTGCAAAAGCGATGGTTTCGGCGATATCTTCGGGGCTTAGGGGTTGGTATCCTTGGTACACGGTTTTGGCACGCTGGCTATCACCTTTAAAGCGGACTAGAGAGAACTCTGTCTCCACCAAACCTGGGTGAACGCCGATCACTCGGATTCCGAAAGGATTTAAATCCATACGCATACCATTGGTAATAGCATCAACTGCATGTTTGGAAGCACAATATACATTGCCATTGGGATAGACTTCTTTTCCGGCAATAGAACCAATATTTACGATAGTGCCTTGTTGACGGGCCATCATCCATGGCATGATTTCTTTGGATACATATAGGAGTCCTTTGACATTGATATCCACCATTGCATCCCAATCTTCTAAACTCCCCTGATGGATGGGATCTAGTCCATGGGCATTTCCTGCATTGTTGACCAATACATCTATTGCCTTCCAATGATCGGGCAATGTTGCCAAGGCTTCTTTTACATCGCCTTTATCCCGCACGTCAAAACAAAGCTTGATGCAATCAGTACCTGCCAATCGGAGTTCCTTCTCCAATTCCTGGAGGCGTTCGAGACGTCTGCCAGTAGCGATGATATTATAACCGATTTGTGCAAGAGATAGGGCAGTTGACCAACCGATACCAGAAGTTGCTCCTGTAATAAGTGCGATTTTTCTAGACATGATATATAGACTAGTGAAATTTATTTGCGTACGAAAATTTAAAATAAACGAAGTAATGTACAAAAA
The DNA here is from genome assembly GCF_054166905.1 of Mongoliitalea sp. Taxonomy (NCBI): domain Bacteria; kingdom Pseudomonadati; phylum Bacteroidota; class Cytophagia; order Cytophagales; family Cyclobacteriaceae; genus Mongoliitalea; species Mongoliitalea sp. The sequence goes on from NZ_JBSZCK010000009.1 coordinate 33,892, forward strand.
TATCGAAGGATTTAAAAGTGGCACTGTAATTCTTCCTTTTTCGTAAGGGAAGTTCCTTAAATGTGGATTCAATAGTCTTGATTTTGAATGTTTTTGCCCGCATTTTAAAAATTAATGAGCTGATTTTGTATCACTTATTAGTGTTAAGAGAAAATTCATTTGAAAATTTTTGATAGAATTTTGAATGTTTAAGAAAAGGGTATAATTTTGCCATCCGTTAAGACATCTAAAACAATGAAATCTTAACGAAATCAGTTGGGGGAATACCAAAGCGGCCAACTGGGACGGACTGTAAATCCGTTGACTTATGTCTTCACAGGTTCGAATCCTGTTTCCCCCACAAAATAATTGATGATTATTTTAAAAGCGGGAGTAGCTCAGTTGGTAGAGCGGCAGCCTTCCAAGCTGCAGGTCGCGGGTTCGAGCCTCGTCTCCCGCTCTATGCTTTTATAGCGTATCTAAGTTTAAGCCGACGTAGCTCAGGGGTAGAGTACTTCCTTGGTAAGGAAGGGGTCACGGGTTCAAATCCCGTCGTTGGCTCTGAAAACATAGAAAAATTTACTTATCTATATCTTTAACTAAAACAGAGGATTTTCACACATGGCAAAAGCAACCTTTGACCGTTCCAAACCACACGTTAACGTAGGTACGATTGGTCACGTAGACCATGGAAAGACAACTTTGACTGCTGCCATTACAACAGTATTGGCCAAAAAAGGTCTTTCTGAACTAAGAGATTTCTCTTCTATCGACAACGCTCCAGAAGAAAAAGAAAGAGGTATCACAATCAACACTTCTCACGTAGAGTATCAAACTGAGTCTAGACACTACGCTCACGTAGACTGTCCTGGTCACGCTGACTACGTTAAGAACATGGTAACTGGTGCTGCTCAGATGGATGGCGCTATTCTAGTAGTAGCTGCAACTGACGGACCTATGCCACAAACAAGAGAGCACATCCTTCTTGCTCGTCAGGTAGGTGTACCTGCACTTGTTGTGTTCTTGAACAAAGTGGATATGGTTGATGATCCTGAGTTATTAGAACTAGTTGAAATGGAAGTTAGAGAATTGCTTTCTTTCTATGATTTCGACGGAGACAATATTCCTGTAATTGCTGGTTCTGCCCTTGGTGGTTTGAACGGTGAGCCTCAGTGGGAAGAGAAAATCATGGAATTGATGAATGCTGTGGATACGCACATTCCACTTCCTGAGCGTTTGGTAGACAAGGATTTCTTGATGCCTGTAGAAGATGTGTTCTCTATCACTGGTCGTGGTACTGTAGCTACTGGTAGAATTGAAAGAGGTGTTATCAACTCTGGTGACCCTGTAGATATCATCGGTATGGGTGCTCAAGGCCTTAAGTCAACCGTAACTGGTGTTGAAATGTTCCGTAAGATCCTTGACAGAGGTGAAGCTGGTGACAACGTTGGTTTGTTGTTGAGAGGTATTGAAAAGTCTCAAATCAGAAGAGGTATGATTATTTGTAAGCCAGGTTCTGTGAAGCCACACGCTCACTTCAATGCTGAGGTTTACGTACTTTCTAAAGAAGAAGGTGGTCGTCATACGCCATTCTTTAACAAATACCGTCCACAGTTCTATTTAAGAACTACTGACGTAACTGGTGAGATCAAACTTCCTGAGAACGTAGAAATGGTTATGCCAGGTGATAACGTTACAATCGAAGTGAACTTGCTAAATGCAGTTGCTTTGGAAAAAGGTCTACGTTTCGCTATCCGTGAAGGTGGTAGAACTGTAGGTGCTGGTCAGGTAACTGAAATTTTGGACTAATCCATAATTAAGCATAAATTTCAAATGCGATCCTGAAAATTTTTGGGATCGCATTTGTTTCTTAAAGGTATTATCAATACTTTTGCAGTCCCTTTTGGGCTATAAATAATCTACGGGCATAGTTCAATGGCAGAATAGCGGTCTCCAAAACCGTTGATGGGAGTTCGAATCTCTCTGCCCGTGCAAATAGAGTAAAACCATGAACGTTAAAAATTTTGTCATAGAATCGATAGATGAGATGAAAAATAAGGTCACTTGGCCTTCTTATTCATTTCTACAGAACAGTGCTGTTTTGGTACTGGTAGCCTCATTGATCTTTGCCTTAGTTATAGGTGTAATTGATCTTGGCTTCGAAAATTTGATGAAGTGGTTTTACGATTTATTCTAATCGCATAAAATTTACTGATGGCTGAACATAAGTGGTACGTACTACGGGTGGTAGCTGGACAAGAGAAAAAAGCCAAGTCCTACTTGGATAATGAAATTGTCCGCAACAAACTCGAGGATTATATTCCCGAGGTTTTGATTCCTTCCGAGAAAGTTTACGAAATGCGTAATGGAAAAAAACGAGTCAGAGAGAAGAACTTCTTTCCTGGCTATGTTTTGGTTCATGCGGATCTTGCTTATGGTGAGGCTAATCACGTAATTACAAGCATACCGGGTGTAATCGGATTTCTTGGTTCAAACCAGGGGGGAGCTTCCAAAACCCCTGAACCATTACGACAATCTGAAGTCAACAGGATCTTAGGTCGTGTTGAGGAGATTGATGAGTTTGCTGAGAAATTAGATACTCCATTTATAGTCGGGGAAACCGTAAAAGTAATGGACGGTCCCTTTAGTGGATTCTCTGGTACAATTGAGGAAGTATTTGAAGATAAGAAAAAGCTTAACGTTATGGTTAAGATTTTCGGACGAAATACTCCAGTCGAATTAAACTTTATACAAGTAGAAAAACAAGATTAAGAAATGGCTAAGGAAATCACTGGTTATGTGAAATTACAAGTGAAAGGTGGCCAGGCTAATCCTTCACCTCCAGTAGGTCCTGCTCTTGGTTCCAAGGGTTTGAACATCATGGAGTTCTGTAAGCAATTCAATGCCCGTACCCAAGAAAAAATGGGTCAGGTATTGCCTGTCTTGATTACTGTTTTTTCTGACAAATCTTTTGAGTTCGTAGTAAAAACTCCTCCAGCTGCTAATATGCTGATTGAGGCTGCGAAAGTAAAAGCTGGTTCTGCTGAGCCAAACAGAAAAAAAGTAGGTTCCGTAACATGGGATCAAGTAAAAGAGATTGCTGAAGTGAAAATGCCTGACTTAAACGCTTTCAAAGTGGAATCTGCCATGAAAATGATTGCAGGTACCGCTAGAAGTATGGGTATCACTGTTTCTGGAAAAGCCCCTTGGGAGGAATAAATAAAACACTATGGCTAAGTTAACAAAAAAGCAAAAAGAAGCTCTTTCTAAGTACGACCCAAGCCAGCAGTACTCCTTAGAGGATGCTTCTCAAATCGTAAAAGATATCACATTGACTAAGTTTGATGCTTCCGTGGATGTAGACGTTCGTTTGGGCGTTGATCCTCGTAAAGCAGATCAAATGGTGAGAGGTGTGGTAGCTCTTCCGCATGGAACTGGTAAGGATGTAAAAGTACTTGTACTTTGTACACCTGACAAGGAACAAGAAGCAAAAGAAGCTGGTGCAGATTATGTTGGTCTAGATGATTTTATTGCCAAAATTGAGGGTGGTTGGACAGATGTTGATGTTATCATCACCATGCCAAACGTTATGGCAAAAGTCGGTAGACTAGGTAGAGTTTTGGGTCCAAGAGGTTTGATGCCTAACCCAAAATCAGGTACTGTAACCTTAGAGGTTGGTAAAGCGGTGAAAGAAGTTAAAGCTGGTAAGATTGATTTCAAAGTTGATAAATTTGGTATCATCCACGCCGGTATTGGTAAAGTATCCTTTACTCCTGAGCAAATTCAGGACAATGTAAAAGAGCTTATCGCCACTATTTCTAAGTTGAAGCCTGCTTCTTCAAAAGGAACATATTTCAAGAGCATTCACTTATCAAGTACAATGTCTCCTGGTGTTAAAGTAGATAAGGGTAGCATTCAAGGTATTTAATCATGACTAGAGAAGAGAAATTACAAATAATCGAAGGTCTTACCGAGAAGTTCAAAGAGACTCCTTACTTCTACATTACAGATGCAGCAGGATTCTCAGTAGCTGACGTTAATGCTTTCAGAAGAACTTGTTACGAGAAAGGAATTGAGTACAAAGTGTACAAAAATACCTTGATAGCAAAAGCATTGGAAAACTTAGAAGGCGATTACAGCGATTTCGCTGCAAAAGTATTGAAGGGTTCATCCGGTATTTTGTTTTCAAAAGAGGTAGGTAATCTTCCTGCAAAAGTTCTTTTAGATTTCAGAAAGAAACGTGGTAAGAAGGAAACGCGTCCAGTATTTAAAGGTGCTTACATCGATTCAGATGTATTTGTTGGAGAGGAAAATTTAGAGTTGTTATCGAACCTTAAGTCTAAAAATGAACTTATTGGTGATGTTATCGGCTTGCTACAGTCTCCAATGACCAACTTGGTTTCAGCTCTACAGAGTGGGCCAAATACTATCGCAGGACTTGTGAAAACACTTTCTGAAAGAGAATAATCAAATTATAAAATCAATTAGTAAAAAAATCAACAATTTAAATATTTAATACAATGGCAGATCTTAAACAACTTGCTGATCAGTTGGTAAACTTGACTGTAAAAGAGGTAAAAGAGTTAGCTGATATCCTTAAAGAAGATTACGGTATCGAACCAGCTGCTGCGGCTGTAGCTGTTGCTGCTCCTGGAGCTGGTGGTGGTGCTGCTGCTGAAGTTGAAGAAAAGACTTCATTTGACGTTATCTTGAAATCTGCTGGTGCTCAGAAACTAGCAGTAGTGAAGCTTGTGAAAGAATTGACTGGTCTTGGTTTGAAAGAAGCAAAAGAACTAGTTGATGGCGCTCCTAAAGCTGTGAAAGAAGGCGTTGCTAAGGACGAAGCTGATGCTTTGAAAAAGTCTCTAGAAGAAGCTGGAGCTGAAGTAGAAGTAAAATAATTTGATTAACCTTTGCCTGATTGTAGGTTAAGGTTATGAGGATAGACCTGACTTGTTTAGTCAGGTCTTTTCCTGTTTGTGCTCAGGATTAAAATTGCACTATTTCTAGCGACAATTGTCGTATTTGGTTAAAAATTATCACTAAAACAAAAACTGCCTTGGCTATCCAGAATCAAACCGAAAGGAAAAGTTTCTCATCTATTAAGGTAGTCAAAGACTATCCTGATTTCCTAGATATCCAGTTACAATCTTTCAAAGATTTTTTCCAATTGGATACTCCTGCCGAAAGAAGAAGACAGGATGGTTTATTTAAGGTGTTTTCTGAGAACTTTCCAATAAGTGACTCAAGAGAAAACTTTACCCTTGAATTTATTGACTACGCGGTAGATCCACCAAAATACTCTGTAGAAGAGTGTATAGATAGAGGCTTGACTTACTCAGTGCCTTTAAAAGCTAAACTTAGGTTGCTTTGTCATGATGAGGATAATGAAGATTTCGAAACTATCGAACAAGAAGTATTCTTGGGTAATCTTCCTTACATGACTGAAAAAGGTTCTTTCGTGATCAATGGTGCAGAACGTGTAATCGTTTCTCAGTTGCATAGATCTCCTGGTGTATTTTTTGCTCAATCCAAGCATACCAATGGAACCAAACTTTATTCTGCCAGAATTATTCCTTTCAAAGGGAGTTGGATCGAATTTGCTACAGATATCAACAATGTCATGTATGCATATATTGATCGTAAGAAAAAATTCCCAGTAACCACGCTTTTAAGAGCTATTGGTTATGGTTCTGATAAAGAAATCTTGGATTTGTTTGGTCTTTCAGAAGAGATTGAGGCAAACAAATCAAGTTTGAAGAAAATTGCCGGCAGAAAACTTGCTGCTCGTGTGTTGAAAACATGGGTGGAAGATTTCGTAGATGAAGATACAGGTGAGGTGGTTTCTATTGATAGAAATGAAGTTCTATTGGAAAGAGACTCCATCTTGACCGAAGAAGATATAGAATTGATTTTAGATTCAGGAGCTAAGTCCATCATCCTTCACAGAGAAGACGTGAATGTGGCTGATTTCTCCATTATCTATAATACGCTTCAAAAAGATAACTCTAACTCTGAGAAAGAAGCGGTTGAGGTAATCTACCGTCAATTGAGAAATACTGAAGCGCCTGATGAAGCTACCGCAAGAGAAGTAATCCACGGATTGTTCTTCTCCGATAAGCGGTATGATTTGGGAGAGGTTGGTCGTTACAGAATCAACAAAAAATTAGGATTGGATATTGATCCTGAGAAAATTGTTTTGACTACCGAGGATATCATCAGTATCGTGAAGTACTTGATCGGATTGATCAATTCTAAAGCAGTAGTTGATGATATTGATCACCTTTCCAATAGAAGGGTTCGTACAGTAGGTGAGCAGCTGTATAGTCAGTTTGGTGTAGGTTTGGCGAGAATGTCCAGAACTATCCGTGAACGTATGAACGTACGTGACAACGAAGATTTCAAACCAGTAGACTTGATCAATGCTCGTACACTTTCTTCTGTAATCAACTCTTTCTTTGGAACCAATCAGCTTTCTCAATTTATGGATCAGACCAACCCATTGGCTGAATTGACTCATAAGAGAAGATTGTCTGCCTTGGGTCCAGGCGGTCTTTCCCGTGAAAGAGCTGGTTTCGAGGTTCGTGACGTACACTACACACACTACGGTCGTCTGTGTACCATCGAAACTCCAGAAGGTCCAAATATTGGATTGATTTCTTCCTTATGTGTGCATGCGAAAGTTAACTCCATGGGCTTCTTGGAAACTCCTTACAGAAAAGTAGAGGGTGGAAAAGTAAGCATGAATGCTAACGATATCGTATTCTTGACCGCCGAGGAGGAAGATAATAATAATATTGCTCAAGCAAATGCGCCATTAGATGACAATGGTAACTTTATTAATGAGCGCGTAAAAGCACGTTTGGAGGGTGACTTCCCAGTATTGACTCCACAAGAGATCAATTATATGGATGTAGCACCAAATCAAATTGTATCTGTTGCAGCTTCTTTGATTCCTTTCTTGGAACATGATGATGCGAACAGAGCTTTGATGGGATCTAACATGCAACGTCAAGCGGTGCCATTATTGAGACCAGAATCTCCTTATGTAGGTACTGGCTTGGAAGGTAAAGCTGCGAGAGATTCTAGAGCATTGGTATTGGCGGAAGCTGACGGTGTGGTAGAATATGTGGATGCAAACAAAATCACCATCAAGTATGACTTGACAGATGATGAGTTGTTGGTCAACTTCAGTGATGAATACAAAACCTACAACCTGATCAAATTTAGAAGAACTAACCAAGATACTACGATCAACTTGACGCCGTTGGTGCTCAAAGGCGACCGTGTGACCAAAGGTCAGGTATTGGTAGAAGGTTATTCTACAAATAAAGGTGAACTTGCCTTGGGTAAGAACTTGAGAGTTGCCTACATGCCTTGGCAAGGATATAACTTTGAGGATGCGATTGTAATCTCCGAGCGTGTAGTACGTGAAGATATCTTCACTTCTATTCACATCGAAGAATTCCAATTGGAAGTAAGAGATACCAAGAGAGGTGAGGAAGAATTGACTTCTGAAATCCCGAACGTATCGGAGGAAGCAGTGAAGCACTTGGATGAAAATGGTATCATCCGTGTAGGTGCTGAAGTAAAAGAAGGCGATATCATCATCGGTAAAATCACTCCAAAAGGAGAGACTGATCCAACGCCAGAAGAGAAATTGCTTCGCGCAATTTTCGGTGATAAGGCAGGCGATGTGAAGGATGCATCTTTGAAAGCTTCTCCATCTTTGAATGGTGTAGTGATTGAGACCAAATTGTTCTCCAGACCTAAAAAAGACAAAGATCTACGTGCAAAGGCGAAAGCTGAGGTTGAGAAGTTGAAGAGCAAGTACGCAAAAGACTTGCTAGGCATCCGTGCTCGCATGATCAACAAATTGATTACGTTGTTGGATGGTATGACTTCCAGTGGAGTAAGGCATAAATTTGGTGATGAGATCATTTCTAAAGGTGTGAAGTTTAATGCGAAGAACATTGAGCAAAACTTGTTCCCTGCGAAGAACCCATACAGAGATGAGTCTAACTATAACGTCCCTGAGGAAGCAAACTTGATCTCCGATATCATCTTGGATGATTGGACAGAAGATGCAAGAGTAAATTCATTGGTTCAGCAGTTGGTTAAAAACTACGTGAACTCTAGAAATGAAATCTCAGGTAGATTCAAGAGAGATAAATTTACCTTGGAGGTAGGTGATGAATTGCCAGCAGGTATCGTACAATTGGCCAAAGTATACATCGCTAAGAAGCGTAAGCTAAAAGTAGGTGATAAGATGGCGGGTCGTCACGGTAACAAAGGTATTGTGGCTAGAATCGTACGTGATGAGGATATGCCATTCTTGGAAGACGGAACACCAATGGATATCGTATTGAATCCGCTTGGGGTACCTTCCCGAATGAACATCGGTCAGATCTACGAAACAGTTCTAGCTTGGGCTGGTTACAAACTAGGTAAGAAATATGCTACTCCAATCTTCGATGGTGCGACTATGGAAGAAGTGGCTGCTGAATTGGATGCCGCTGGCTTGCCAGCTTACGGAAGAACATATCTATACGATGGTTTGTCTGGAAAGATGTTTGATCAGCCGGTTACTGTAGGTATTGCTTACATGTTGAAATTGGGTCACTTGGTAGATGACAAGATGCACGCAAGATCCATAGGACCATACTCCTTGATTACGCAGCAACCATTGGGTGGTAAAGCTCAATTTGGTGGTCAGCGATTTGGAGAAATGGAAGTGTGGGCTTTGGAGGCCTTCGGTGCTTCCCACGTATTGCAGGAGATCTTGACCGTGAAATCCGATGATGTGGTAGGTAGAGCGAAAGCATATGAGGCTATCGTAAAAGGTGAAAACCTTCCGAAGCCGAATATTCCTGAATCATTCAACGTATTGGTTCATGAATTGAGAGGCTTGGCTCTTGAAATCACCTTAGATTAATTCAAAAATAATGGGCCGTAAGGCCCTTAACATACTCTTCAACAATTATGGCGTTCAGAAAAAATAAAAAACTAAACAACGACTTCTCCAGAGTCACCATTAGTTTGGCCTCTCCAGAATCCATTCTGGATAGTTCACACGGTGAAGTAACGCAGCCCGAAACAATCAATTACAGAACGTACAAGCCTGAAATGGGTGGTTTGTTCTGTGAGCGTATTTTCGGTCCTGTGAAAGATTGGGAGTGTCATTGTGGTAAGTACAAGCGCATAAGATATAAGGGCATTATCTGTGACCGTTGTGGTGTTGAGGTGACTGAGAAGAAAGTACGTAGAGAACGTATGGGACACATCGAATTGGTGGTTCCTGTAGCGCATATCTGGTACTTCAAGTCACTTCCTAACAAAATCGGTTACTTGCTAGGTTTGCCTACCAAGAAATTGGATCAAATTGTTTATTATGAAAGATATGCTGTTGTTCAGGCTGGCATCAAGGCTGAGGACGGTGTTCAGTATCTAGACTTTTTGACTGAAGATGAGTATTTGGATATCATGGACAAGCTTCCGAAGGAAAATCACATGCTTGACGATGACGATCCAAACAAATTCATCGCTAAGATGGGAGCAGAAGCAATCGAAATGTTGCTTGCTCGCTTAGACTTAGATGATCTTTCGTACAGTTTAAGACATCAGGCTGCTACTGATACTTCTCAGCAAAGAAAAGCTGAGGCATTGAAGCGATTGAAAGTGGTTGAAGCTTTCAGAGATGCTAGAACGCGTATTGAAAACCGTCCGGAGTGGATGGTTGTACGTATGGTTCCTGTGATTCCACCAGAGTTGAGACCTTTGGTTCCTTTGGATGGGGGTAGATTTGCTACTTCCGATTTGAACGATTTGTACAGAAGGGTAATCATCCGTAACAACCGTTTGAAGCGTCTAATCGATATCAAAGCTCCAGAAGTAATCTTGAGAAATGAAAAAAGGATGTTGCAGGAAGCTGTAGACTCCCTTTTCGATAACTCAAGAAAAGTAAACGCTGTAAGAGCAGATGGTAACAGAGCTTTGAAGTCCCTTTCTGATATGTTGAAAGGTAAGCAAGGTCGTTTCCGTCAGAACTTGCTTGGTAAGCGTGTGGATTACTCTGGTCGTTCTGTTATCGTAGTAGGTCCAGAATTGAAACTGCATGAGTGCGGTCTGCCTAAAAACATGGCTGCTGAACTTTTCAAACCATTCATCATCCGAAAGTTGATAGAAAGGGGTATTGTTAAGACAGTAAAATCCGCTAAGAAAATTGTAGATAGAAAAGATCCTGTAGTGTGGGATATCTTGGAAAACGTGTTGAAAGGACACCCTGTGTTGCTTAACCGTGCTCCAACGCTTCACAGATTAGGTATACAGGCTTTCCAACCAAAGTTGATCGAAGGTAAAGCGATTCAGTTGCACCCATTAGTGTGTACCGCTTTCAACGCTGACTTTGACGGTGACCAAATGGCCGTTCACGTTCCACTAGGACATGAGGCTATTTTGGAAGCTTCTACTTTGATGCTATCTGCTCATAACATCTTAAACCCTGCCAACGGAGCGCCGATTACAGTACCATCTCAAGACATGGTATTGGGTCTTTACTACGTTACCAAAGGTAAAAAGTCAACTCCGGAAGAGCCTGTTGCAGGTGAAGGAATGACTTTCTACGGGGAAGAAGAAGTGATTATTGCCTTGAATGAAGGTGAAATCTCTAAGCACGCGCACATCAAGTGTAAAGTGAAAGTCAGAAACGAAGATGGAACAATCGAAGAGAAAATCATCGATACGGTTGCAGGTCGTTTGATCTTTAACCAATTCGTTCCTGAAGAAGTAGGATACGTTAATGAATTGTTGACAAAGAAAAAACTTCAGCAAATCATTTCCGAAGTTGTAAAAATCTGTGGAATTGCCCGTACAGCTCAATTCTTAGATGATATCAAGCATCTAGGTTTCCAAATGGCTTATCAAGGTGGATTGTCCATGGGTTTGAACGACGTTATTATTCCAGAAGATAAAGATGTCTTGGTAAATAAGGCCAAAGAAGAGGTGGAGCAAATCTCCAGCAACTACTACATGGGTCTTATCACAGATAACGAGCGATACAACCAGGTAATTGATATTTGGACCAGAACCAACTCCCATTTGACCAACATCTTGATGAAGCAAATGGAAGAGGATAAGCAAGGCTTCAACGCCATCTATATGATGATGCACTCCGGTGCAAGGGGTTCGAGAGAACAAATCCGTCAGTTGGGTGGTATGAGAGGTTTGATGGCTAAGCCACAGAAAAACTTGCAAGGTTCCGTAGGTGAGATCATTGAAAACCCAATTCTTTCCAACTTCAAAGAAGGTTTGGATGTATTGGAGTACTTTATCTCTACACACGGCGCCCGTAAAGGTCTTGCAGATACCGCTTTGAAAACTGCCGATGCGGGTTACTTGACTCGTCGTTTGGTGGACGTTGCTCAGGATATGATTATCTCTGAGGAAGATTGCGGTACCTTGAGAGGCTTGGTAGTGTCTGCATTGAAAGACAATGACGAAATCGTAGAGCCACTTTCTGAAAGAATCTTGGGTAGAGTATCTGTACATGATGTGTACGATCCTATTTCTGAAGAATTATTGATTCCATCAGGAATCGAAATCACAGAAGAGATTGCTAAGAAAGTAGATGAGTCAGCTATTGACGAAGTTGAAATCAGATCGGTACTGACCTGCGAAACCAGAAGAGGTGTATGTGCGAAGTGTTATGGACGTAACTTGGCTACCGGCGCAATGGTACAGTCTGGTGAGTCTGTAGGTGTCATTGCAGCGCAGTCTATTGGTGAACCAGGTACACAGTTGACCTTGAGAACATTCCACGTGGGTGGTACTGCTTCCAACATCTCTGTTGAAGCAAGCATCAATGCGAAATTTGACGGGGTTGTAGAATTTGAAGAAGAATTGAGATGGATTGAGACTACCAATAAAGATGGAGAGAAAGTATCCATTGTTATGGGTAGATCTGGTGAAATTAAGATCAACGATGCCAAGTCCGGTAAAACACTTGTATCCAACCACGTTCCTTACGGTGCGGTGTTGAATGTACAAGATGGACAGAAAATCACTAAAGGTGATTCGTTATGTACTTGGGATCCATATAATGCGGTTATCCTTTCGGAGTTTGATGGTACAGTTGAATTCGATGCAATCATCGAAGGAATCACATTCAAAGAAGTTGCCGATGATCAAACAGGCTTTAGAGAGAAGGTAATCATCGATACAAAGGATAAAACCAAAAACCCTGCGGTAGTTGTAAACTATGGTGAGGAGTCTAAAGGATATAATATTCCAGTAGGTGCTCACTTAGCAGTTGAAGCTGGTGAAAAAGTAAAAGCTGGACAAATTTTGGTTAAAATCCCTCGTTCTGTTGGTAAGACAAGAGATATTACGGGTGGTCTTCCACGAGTAACTGAATTGTTTGAGGCTAGAAACCCATCCAACCCGGCTGTGGTTTCTGAAATCGACGGTGTGGTAACTTACGGAGGTATCAAGCGTGGTAACCGTGAAATCTTCATTGAATCCAGAGATGGTGTGAAGAAGCGTTACATGGTTTCTCTTTCTAAGCATATTCTTGTGCAGGAAAATGACTTTATCAGAGCTGGTGAGCCATTATCTGATGGAGCAATCACTCCAAATGATATCCTATCCATCAAAGGACCTACTGCAGTGCAGGAGTACTTGGTGAATGAGATTCAGGAGGTATACAGATTACAAGGTGTGAAGATTAACGATAAGCACATTGAAGTAATTGTAAGTCAAATGATGCAGAAAGTGGAGATCTTGGATGCAGGTGATACCAATTTCTTGCAAAATCAAGTGGTTGACAAGTGGGCATTCAGAGAAGAGAATGACAATATCCTAGATAAGAAAGTTGTCATGGATGCAGGAGATTCTTCTACCTTGAAGCCAGGAATGATCATCACTGCAAGAAGGTTGAGAGATGAGAACTCCAGCTTGAAGCGTAAGGATTTGAAACTGGTACAAGTGAGAGATGCTGAAACTGCGGTTTCTAAGCCAACCTTACAAGGTATTACTGCTGCATCTTTGGGTACAGAAAGCTTTATTTCTGCTGCTTCATTCCAGGAAACTACGAAAGTATTGTCCGAGGCAGCTATCAGAGGTAAGCGCGATGAACTATTGGGGCTGAAAGAAAACGTAATTGTAGGTCACTTGATCCCTGCAGGTACGGGTCAGCGCAAGTTCCAAAGCATGATCGTTGGTTCCTTGGAAGACATGGAGCGTATGTCTACTGAAAGAGAGCGTTCAGCGAGAAAATCAAAGGAGGCTGTCAAATAAATAAACGTCTAATTATTGAAAGGCCTGTATTCACGTACAGGCCTTTTTTAATCCCTAATTGATATGGATCAAAATAATCAACCGAATCAACAAATAGATGTAGAGTTGACCGAAGAGGTAGCTGAGGGTATTTACTCTAATTTAGCTATGATCGCTCATTCCAATTCAGAATTTGTTATTGACTTTATCCGCTTGATGCCAGGTGTGCCTAAAGCCAAGGTAAAGTCACGAATTATTATGACCCCCGATCATGCCAAAAGGTTACTTGCAGCTTTAAAAGATAATATTGCCAAGTACGAAGAAGCATTTGGGAAGATACCCACAGGACAGGAAGCACCAGGATTCCCCATGAATTTTGGGGGGAACTTTGGGGAGGCTTAGTAAAAATATAACAGCTTAATTTTGTTTGTTTTACTGATTTCCCTACCTTTGCAGTCCAAAATTTACAAGTTTAAAGGAAGTATTTATAAATCTATCAGTTAATGCCTACTATACAACAGTTAGTAAGAAAAGGTAGAAACGTCCTAGAGACCAAATCCAAGTCAAAAGCTTTGGATGCATGTCCTCAAAGACGTGGTGTATGTACCAGAGTGTACACTACCACCCCTAAGAAGCCAAACTCAGCGATGAGAAAAGTGGCCAGGGTTAGATTGACGAATGGTAAAGAGGTGAATGCCTACATTCCAGGAGAGGGTCACAATTTGCAAGAACACTCGATCGTATTGATCAGAGGTGGTCGTGTGAAGGATCTTCCAGGTGTACGTTACCACATTATCAGAGGTGCATTGGATACTGCAGGAGTAAAAGACCGTAAGCAAGGTCGCTCCAAGTACGGTGCTAAGAGACCTAAGCCAGGAGCTCCAGCTGCTGCAACAGGCAAAAAGAAATAATTAAAAACATTACAAAGAAATGAGAAAAGCGAAACCAAAGAAGAGATATATTCTTCCTGATCCGAAGTTCAATGATACTTTGGTAACAAAGTTCGTTAACTGTCTAATGGTAGATGGTAAGAAGAGTATTGCTTACAAAATCTTCTACGATGCAATCGAGAAGGTTGAACAAAAAGTAGGTGAGAACGGTCTTGAGGTTTGGAAAAAAGCGCTTAACAATATTACTCCAGCTGTAGAGGTGAAGAGTCGTAGAGTTGGTGGTGCTACGTTCCAGGTCCCAATGGAAGTTAGACCTGAAAGAAAATTGTCCCTAGGCATCAAGTGGATGATCAATTATGCCAGAAAAAGGGGTGAGAAAACTATGATGGATAGATTAGCAGGTGAAATCATCTCCGCATCCAAAGGTGAAGGTGCGGCAGTTAAGAAAAAAGATGACACTCACAGAATGGCTGAAGCCAATAAAGCATTCTCACACTTTAGATTTTAATTGATAATGTCAAGAGATTTAAAATTTACTAGGAACATTGGTATTGCTGCGCACATTGATGCCGGTAAGACCACGACTACTGAACGTATCCTTTTTTACTCCGGTGTTTCCCACAAAATTGGTGAGGTGCACGATGGAGCGGCCACCATGGACTGGATGGCTCAAGAGCAGGAGAGAGGTATTACCATCACTTCAGCTGCCACTACAGTATTCTGGAATTATAGAGATAACAAATATCAAATCAACATCATTGATACTCCCGGACACGTTGACTTCACCGTAGAAGTAAACAGATCTTTGAGAGTATTGGATGGTTTGGTATTCCTTTTCAGTGCAGTTGACGGTGTGGAACCACAGTCTGAGACTAACTGGAGATTAGCTGATAACTATAAAGTAGCCCGTATCGGTTTCGTTAACAAAATGGACAGATCCAGTGCTAACTTCCTTGAAGTTTGTAAACAAGTAAAAGAAATGTTGGGAAGCCATGCAGTACCATTGCAGCTTCCGATCGGTGCCGAAGACAAGTTCAAGGGTGTAGTTGATTTGATCAACAACCGTGCGATCACTTGGAATGAGGCTGACATGGGGATGACGTATGAAGTTATTCCTATTCCAGAAGACATGGAAGAAGAAGTAGCTGAGTGGAGAGAGCACTTGCTAGAGTCTGTTGCTGAATTTGATGAGACCTTGATGGAGAAATACTTCGAGGATCCAAATTCAATCACAGAAGCTGAAATTTTAGCTGCACTTCGTCAAGCTACTATCGGTATGAAAATCGTACCTATGGTATGTGGTTCATCTTTCAAAAACAAAGGTGTACAAACCATGTTGGACTTGGTGATGGAATTATTACCTTCTCCATTGGATAAGGATGATATCATCGCAACTGATCTAAACGACGAAAATAAAGAAGTAAGAATTGCTCCGGATGAATCCGAACCATTTACCGGTTTGGCTTTCAAGATCGCAACTGACCCATTTGTAGGTAGATTGTGTTTCGTAAGAGCATATTCAGGTGTATTGGAGTCTGGTTCATACGTATTCAACAGCCGTTCTGGCAATAAGGAGCGTATCTCCCGGGTATTCCAAATGCATGCTAACAAGCAAAACCAAATCCCAAGACTACAAGCCGGTGATATCGGTGCGGTAGTAGGTTTTAAAGATATCAAGACTGGAGATACTCTTTGTGACGAAAAGCGTAAAGTAGTATTGGAGTCAATGGTATTCCCTGAGCCGGTTATCGGATATGCTATTGAGCCTAAGACTCAAGCAGACGTTGATAAATTGGGTATGGCGATTGCTAAGTTGGTGGAAGAAGATCCAACACTCCAAGTAAATACAGATCACGAAACTGGTCAGACTATCTTGAGAGGTATGGGTGAGCTTCACCTAGAAATTATCATTGACCGTCTGAAGAGAGAATTTAAGGTTGAAATCAACCAAGGTGCTCCTCAGGTTGCTTACAAAGAAGCTTTGTTTGGTTCTGTTGAACACAAAGAAGTGTACAAGAAGCAGACGGGTGGTAAAGGTAAATTTGCTGACATCGTATTCGAATTAGGTCCTAAGGATGCGGATCCTGAAACTGGCGAAATCAAGCCAGGATTGGATTTCGTTAACGGTATCGTGGGTGGTGTTATTCCAAAAGAATTCATTGCTCCAGTTCAGAAAGGTTTCACTGAAGCTATGAAAAACGGTCCGTTGGCAGGTTACCCAATCGAATCTATGAAGGTAAGATTGTTCCATGGTTCTTACCACGATGTTGACTCCGATGCATTGTCTTTCGAATTGGCTGCTAGACTTGGTTTCAAAGAAGCTGCTAAGAAGTGTAGACCACAATTATTGGAGCCAATCATGGCGGTGGATGTAGTAACTCCAGATGAATATACTGGTCCTATTACGGGTGACTTGAATAGAAGAAGAGGTTTGATGAAAGGTATGGATACCAAAGGGTCTTCTACAGTTGTGAAGGCTAGTGTTCCATTATCTGAATTATTCGGTTATGTAACTGATTTGAGAACAATCTCTTCTGGTAGAGCGACAGCGTCTTTGACCTTCTCTCACTACGAGCCAGTTCCATCAAATATCGCTGATCAAGTGATTGCGAAAGTAAAAGGTGAAAAAGCCTAAATCCTGAAAGAAAATGAATCAGAAAATCAGAATAAAATTAAAATCCTACGATCACAGCTTGGTGGATAAGTCATCAGAGAAGATCGTAAAGGCGGTGAAAGCTACCGGAGCCATTGTAGTAGGGCCAATCCCATTGCCTACTAAGAAGGAGAAATTTACTGTATTGAAGTCGCCACACGTAAACAAAAAAGCCAGAGATCAATATCAGCTTTGTACGTACAAAAGATTGGTTGACATCTACAGCAATAGCTCTAAAACTGTTGATGCCTTGATGAAAATTGAACTTCCTAGTGGAGTTGATGTAGAAATCAAAGTCTGACGGTATACATTATCCCTTACTGAAACCTGCAGCGTTTTCGTTGCAGGTTTTGTTTTTTGAGGCTTTTTGTAGATGAGTTTCGGTTAAGCGAGTAAGAATTGTTTGCTTTCACCAAATTTATTTTGGTAAATAATTGAAAATATTGAAGTTGGGTTTTGCTTGGTGAATTTAAATTAATAACTTTGCAGTCCTTAAAAAGCACCCTTGTGCGTAAGCTCTTGGGTTTCAAGATTATTATATAACAGAAGATGTCTGGAATAATAGGTAAAAAAGTAGGAATGACTAGCATTTTCAGTGCCGATGGACGTAATGTCGCATGCACGCTAATAGAAGCTGGTCCTTGCGTAGTGACGCAAGTAAAAAATGTTGAAACAGACGGGTACAACGCTGTTCAATTGGCATTCGGTGAGCGTAAGGAGAAAAATACTCCTAAGCCATTGATCGGTCATTTTAAAAAGGCCGGTACGACGCCAAAGCAGAAAGTTGTTGAATTCAGAGACTTTAGAGTCGAATTCGAAGGTCAGGTTGAACTTGGTAAATCAGTAATTGCTGATGAGGTATTCGTAGAAGGTGACTTCGTAGATGCGATCGGTACTTCCAAAGGTAAAGGTTTCCAAGGGGTTGTAAAAAGACATGGTTTTGCCGGTGTGGGTGGTCAAACTCACGGTCAGCACAACAGACAAAGACACCCAGGTTCTATCGGTGCTTGTTCTTGGCCTTCAAGAGTATTCAAAGGTATGAGAATGGCGGGAAGAACAGGTGGTGACAGAGTGAAAGTTGTCAACCTGAAAGTCCTTAAAATCTATCCTGAAAAGAACTTGCTACTCGTGAGTGGTTCGGTTCCTGGTCCAAAAAATTCTTTCGTTATTCTAGAGAAGTAAGAAAATGGAATTAGCAGTATTAAAACATAACGGCGAAGATACAGGTAGAAAAATCACGCTTTCAGATGAGGTTTTTGCAATAGAGCCTAACGATCACGCGATCTACCTAGATGTCAAACAATTTTTGGCTAACCAGAGACAAGGCACTCACAAGTCTAAAGAAAGAAATGAGGTAGCTGGTTCAACCAAGAAAATTAAAAAGCAAAAAGGTACCGGTGGTGCCAGAGCAGGTTCTTTGAAATCTCCATTGTTTAGAGGAGGAGGTAGAGTATTTGGTCCAAAGCCAAGAAACTATTCCTTCAAATTGAACAAGAAATTGAAGCAATTGGCTCGTAAGTCTGCTTTGTCTTATAAAGTAAAAGAGAATAGCTTGTTAGTATTGGAAGGTGTCAGCTTTGATACTCCAAAAACTAAAAACTATATCGCTTTCTTGAATGGTCTTTCACTTGCTGACAAGAAAACCTTGTTGGTACTTCCAGAAGTAAACAAAAACGTATACCTATCCAGCAGAAACCTTCCTAAGGCAAAAGTGGTAACGGTTGACTCTTTGAATACTTATGAGCTGTTGAATGCTGACAGCTTGGTATTGTGCGAAGGCTCTGTAAGTAAATTAGAAAACATTTTATCGTAAGAAGTCATGCAGATATTAAAGAGACCTTTGATTACGGAGAAGATTTCTGCCATGAACGAAAAAGGCGTTTATGGATTTGTAGTTGAGAAAACAGCTACTAAGCCAGAAATTAAAGAAGCCATCGAAAAAATGTACGGTGTGAAAGTGGAAGCGGTGCGTACCTTGAGAATGCCAGGTAAGCCAAAAACCAGATACACCAAAACAAAAATAGTTTCAGGATTTTCTAAGCCTTACAAAAAGGCAATCGTGAAAGTTGCTGAAGGTGAAGTGATCGATTTTTACGGAGAAATTTAATTGAATCATAGATAACAATGGCAGTTAAAAAGTTAAAGCCTGTTACCCCGGGTACCCGATTTAGAGTGGCTCCTGTATTTGATGAAATTACTGCATCAAAGCCAGAGAAATCTTTGTTGGCCCCGTTGAAAAAGACAGGTGGTAGAAATAATGCAGGTAAAATGACCTCCCGTTATATCGGTGGTGGTCACAAGAGAAGACTTAGAATCATCGATTTTAAGCGTAATAAATTTGGTATTCCTGCGGTAGTGAAGTCAGTAGAGTACGATCCAAACAGATCCGCTCGTATTGCTTTGTTGTACTACACAGATGGTACCAAAACCTACATTATTGCCCCGGAAGGTTTGCAAGTTGGACAAACAGTGATTTCCGGTGAGAGTGTTGCTCCAGAAGTGGGCAACGCGATGCACATGACCAATATGCCTTTAGGTACAATTGTTCATAACATCGAACTTAAGCCAGGAAAAGGTGGCGCTTTAGCACGTAGTGCGGGCGGCTATGCTCAGATTGTAGCGAGAGAAGGTAAATACGTAACCGTAAAATTACCATCTGGCGAAATGAGATTAATCCTTGGTGCGTGTTTGGCTACAGTAGGTACTGTATCCAATGCTGACCATATGAATGTTAGGTTAGGTAAAGCCGGTAGAAACCGTTGGTTGGGAAGAAGACCTAGAACCAGAGGTGTGGCGATGAACCCAGTAGATCACCCAATGGGTGGTGGTGAGGGTCGTTCATCCGGTGGACATCCAAGATCTAGAAAAGGCTTACTTGCTAAAGGTAAGAAAACTAGATCACCTAAGAAGTATTCAAATAAATTCATTATCAGTAGACGTACGAAATAATTATGGCACGTTCATTAAAAAAGGGTCCTTATATAGAGCACCATTTGGCTAAGAAAGTGGATGTCATGAACGAATCAGGGAAAAAATCTGTGATCAAAACCTGGTCCAGAAGATCAATGATTTCCCCGGATTTCGTAGGCCACACCTTTGCTGTGCATAATGGAAACAAGTTTATCCCAGTGTTTGTAACTGACAACATGGTTGGACACAAATTGGGTGAATTTGCACCTACCAGAAACTTCAGAGGTCACATTGCCAAAAAAGATAAAGGAAAGAGATAATCATGGAAGCAATAGCAAGATTAAACAACGTTCCTACTTCTCCACGCAAAATGCGTTTGGTAGCTGACCTCGTGAGAGGTAAAAGAGTAGGACATGCACTAAGCATATTGAAGTTTACTCCGAACCACGGTTCCATTAAGTTAGAGAAGCTTCTTCTTTCTGCTGTAGCCAATTGGCAAGCGAAAAACCCAGATGTAAAGCTGGAAGACGCAGATTTATATGTGAAAACTATCTTTGTTGACGAAGGTCGTATGTTGAAAAGACTAAGACCTGCCCCACAAGGTAGAGCTCACAGAATCCGTAAAAGATCAAATCATGTAACCTTGATCGTTGATGCAGTCAACGCAGGTGTTACCGCTGATGAAGTAGAAACAACAGAAAACAACTAATTAAAATCAGACTATGGGACAAAAAATCAACCCAATTGGTTTTAGACTTGGTGTAATCAAGGGATGGGACTCTAACTGGTACGGTGGCAAGGATTTCGCTGATAAACTATATGAGGATCAGCAGATCAGAAAATATGTCAACGCTAGAATTCCAAAAGGAGGTATCTCTAAAGTTATCATCGAAAGAACTTTGAAAAGAATCACCTTGACTATCCACACTGCTAGACCAGGCGTGGTAATCGGTAAAGGTGGTGCTGAAGTTGATAAATTGAAGGAAGAGTTGAAAAAACTTACCAACAAAGATGTTCAAATCAACATCTTTGAAATTAAGCGTCCAGAATTGGATGCGAAATTGGTTGGTGAGTCTATCGCACAACAATTACAAGCGCGTATTTCCTTCAGAAGAGCGATGAAGCAATCAATTGCTGCTACCATGAGAGTGGGTGCTGAAGGTATCAAAATCAAACTTTCCGGTAGATTAGGTGGTGCTGAGATGGCACGTTCTGAGATGTACAAAGAAGGAAGAATTCCTTTACATACATTGAGAGCAGACATCGATTATGCAGTATCTGAAGCCTTGACTGTATATGGTATCATTGGTATCAAAGTATGGATCTTCAAGGGTGAAGTATACGGAAAGAGAGACCTTTCTCCTAATATTGGTGCTGCTGAGAGCAAGTCTAATGCTGGTAATCAAGCCAACAGAGGCAAGCGCAGAGAAGGCGGTCCAAAGAGAAGAAAGAGAAATAACTAATTTATCACCATTAGTGAGAAATCATGTTACAGCCGAAAAGAACAAAATATAGAAAAATGCATAAGGGCAGAATCAAAGGAATCGCTCAAAGAGGTCATACTCTTTCGTTCGGTAACTTTGGTATCAAGTCCCTAGAGGCAGGTTGGATTACTTCCCGTCAGATTGAGGCCGCTCGTATTGCCATGACAAGAGCAATGAAAAGAGAAGGTCAGGTTTGGATCAGAATTTTCCCTGACAAACCAATCACTAAGAAGCCTGCAGAAGTACGTATGGGTAAAGGTAAAGGTGCTCCTGAATACTGGGTTGCAGTAATCAAGCCAGGAACAATCCTTTTCGAAGCTACTGGCGTAAGCTTGGAGGTAGCGAAAGAGGCCTTGAGATTGGCACAGCAAAAACTTCCTGTTAGTACGAATTTCATTGTACGTAGAGATTACGTAGGATAATTAAAACTATGAAAAACTCAGAAATCAGATCACTTTCCGAAAGTGAAATCATCGAGCGTATAGCCGCTGAGCAGCAGAATTTGACTAAGTTAAATTTCGCTCATGCTATTTCTCCTATTGAGAATCCAAATAAAATTAGGGAATCAAGACGTTTTATCGCGAGACTACAAACGATCTTGACAGAAAAACAAAGAGCTAAATAAGAAAAAGATGGCTACTACTGAGAGAAATCTACGTAAAGAGAGAATTGGCAAAGTAGTCAGCAACAAGATGGAGAAATCTATCACAGTTGCCGTAGAGAGAAAGGTTAAACACCCAATCTACGGCAAGTTTGTTGCCAAGACTACCAAATTTATGGTTCATGACGAGAAAAACGATGCTAGAGAAGGCGATGTTGTCAGAATTAGCGAAACTCGTCCGCTGAGTAAAAACAAGCGTTGGAGATTAGTAGAAATTATAGAAAGGGCTAAGTAATCATGATACAGCAAGAATCCAGACTAAGCGTTGCGGATAATTCCGGTGCCAAAGAGGTACTAGTAATCCGCGTTTTGGGTGGTACCAAGAAAAGGTATGCTTCCATCGGAGACAAAGTTGTAGTGACAGTTAAATCTGCTCTTTCTTCCAGCAACATGAAAAAAGGTACCGTATCTAAAGCGGTTATCGTGAGAACGAAGAAAGAAATCAGACGTAAAGACGGTTCTTACATCAGATTTGAAGATAATGCTGCTGTATTATTGAACAACAACAACGAGCCAAGAGGTAGCCGTATCTTCGGTCCTGTGGCAAGAGAGTTGAGAGATAAGCAGTATATGAAGATTGTATCTTTAGCCCCAGAAGTATTGTAATCATGGAAAGAAAATTTAACAAGCAGCCAAAGCTACACATCAGAAGAGATGACGTCGTAAAGGTGTTGTCAGGAGATGATAAAGGCAAGACAGGTAAGGTTTTGTCCGTAGATCTTGAAAAAAGAAGGGCTATCGTAGAAGGTCTTAACATGGTAACAAAGCATGTGAAACCTACAGCTTCCAATCCTCAAGGAGGAATCGAGAAAAAAGAAGCTCCGATTCATATTAGTAACTTGATGCTTATCGATCCTAAAACAGGTGAAGCTACCAAAACCGGTAGAAAAAGAAATGAGCAAGGTAAATTGGTAAGATATTCCAAAAAAACAGGGGAGGTGATCAATGGCTAAGCCTAGAGTAAAAGATAGATATTTGACAGAAATCGCTCCTGAATTAAAGGAGAAGTTTCAGTATAAGTCAGTAATGCAAGTGCCAAAGTTGACCAAAATTGTAGTTAACAAAGGTATTGGTGCTGCTGTAGCTGATAAAAAGTTGGTTGACCAAGGTGTAGAAGAGCTTAGCTTGATCACTGGTCAAAGAGCTGTAGCTACCAAAGCAAAGACTTCTGTTTCCAACTTTAAGTTGAGAGAAGGTATGCCAATTGGTGCAAAAGTTACCTTGAGAGGCGACAGAATGTACGAATTCTTAGACAGATTGATGACTGTAGCTCTTCCTCGTGTGAGAGATTTCAAAGGTATCAGCGATAAGGGTTTTGACGGAAGAGGTAACTATACCTTGGGTGTAACCGAGCAGATCATTTTCCCAGAAATCAGCATCGAGAAAGTAAACAGAATTTCCGGTATGGACATCACTTTTGTGACTACTGCCGCAACTGATGAAGAAAGCTATGCATTGTTGAAAGCTTTCGGTATGCCTTTCGTAAACAAAAATAATCAATAAGAATATGGCAAGAGAGTCATTAAAAGCTCGCGAGAGAAAAAGAGAACATCTTGTAGCCAAGTTTGCTAAGAAAAGAGCAGAACTGAAAGCTGCTGGTGATTATGAAGCTTTGGATAAACTTCCTAAAAATTCATCCCCGGTTAGACTACACAACAGATGTAAATTGACCGGTCGTCCGAAAGGATACATGAGGAAGTTTGGTATCAACAGGGTAACCTTCAGAGAAATGGCTTCTGCTGGAAAAATCCCAGGTGTAACCAAGTCTAGCTGGTAAAAATCGGATAACTGTTTTTATTCTGAAAATCATTGTGTAACTTTGCACGCCCGTTTGGGAACGTGCAGTTAGACTTATATAATTATGACTGATCCAATAGCTGATTATCTAACGAGATTGAGAAACGCCATTAAGGCGTCTCATCGTATAGTTGAGATACCTGCTTCTAACATCAAAAAGGAAATGACCAAAGTGTTGTTTGACAAAGGTTATATTCAAAACTATAAGTTCGAGGAGAATGGTCCTCAAGGAACTATCAAAATAGCTTTGAAGTACAACCCGGCAACCAAGCAAAACGCGATCGTAAGCCTTTCTAGAATTAGTAAGCCAGGTTTGAGAAAGTATGTGAAACATGGAGACCTACCAAGAGTTATCAATGGCTTGGGTATTGCTATCCTGTCCACATCTAAGGGTGTAATGACCGATAAAGAAGCCCGAGTAGAGGGTATCGGTGGAGAAGTACTTTGCTACGTATATTAATAAACCGTCATGTCAAGAATAGGTAAAAAACCAATAAATCTACCTGCGGGTGTTACTGTAGACGTGTCAGCACATAATACTGTCACTGTTAAAGGTCCCAAAGGTACGCTAGTGAGGGATGTGAATCCCGATATTACCGTGAAGGTTGAAGGCAATGAATTGCTTGTAGAAAGACCAACGGATTCCAAAAGACATAAGTCTCTACACGGATTGTACCGTTCTTTGATCAACAACATGGTTGTTGGTGTATCCGATGGATTCAAAAAAGAGATGGAACTAGTCGGTGTGGGTTACAAGGCATCCAATCAAGGTCAAGTGTTAGAGCTTTCCCTTGGTTACTCCCACAGTATTTTCTTTGCGCTTCCTGAGTCAATCAAATTGACTACAGAGACTCCAAAAGGTAAAAACCCTTTGGTAACTTTGGAAGGTATAGACAAAGAATTAGTAGGTCAAATAGCTGCTAAGATCCGCTCCTTGCGTAAGGTTGAACCTTACAAAGGTAAAGGTGTACGCTTCGTAGGTGAAAATGTAAGACGTAAGGCTGGTAAAACTGCTGGTAAAAAATAATTAAGATGGCTTTTAATAAGAATTTTAGAAGACTTAGAATCAAAAAAAGTATCCGTAGAAAAATCAACGGTACTGATTCAAGACCTCGTTTGTCAGTATTTAAAAGCAATACTGGTATTTACGCTCAATTAGTGGATGATTTGAAAGGTCATACCCTTGCCTTTGCGTCTTCCAAAGAACTTGGTTCCGTAAAAAATGCCAAT
Source organism: Mongoliitalea sp. (assembly GCF_054166905.1). Lineage (NCBI taxonomy): Bacteria > Pseudomonadati > Bacteroidota > Cytophagia > Cytophagales > Cyclobacteriaceae > Mongoliitalea > Mongoliitalea sp. The sequence continues at coordinate 58,768 of NZ_JBSZCK010000009.1, forward strand.
GTAGCAGTTTCTAAAGAGGTTGGTAAAAAACTAGCTGAAAGAGCTGTTGAAAAGGGTGTTGCGGAAGTAGTATTTGATAGAAGCGGCTATTTGTATCATGGTAACGTTAAAGCTTTAGCCGACGGCGCTAGAGAAGGTGGCCTTAAATTCTAATAATTATGTCTCAACTAAGAAGAAAACCCATCAGGGCAACAGATACTGAGTTAAAAGAAAAAGTAGTAGCGATCAACCGTGTTGCGAAAGTAGTAAAAGGTGGTCGTAGATTTTCTTTCTCTGCAATCGTGGTAGTAGGTGACGGAAATGGCGTAGTAGGTTATGGCCTAGGTAAAGCTAACGAAGTTACAGATGCAATCACAAAAGGAATCGAAGACGCTAAAAAGAATTTGGTAAGAGTTCCTGTTTTGAAAGGTACTATTCCTCATGAGCAGCTTGGCAAATTCGGTGGTGGTTTTGTATTGATCAAGCCAGCAGCTGCGGGTACTGGTGTTATTGCCGGTGGTGCGATGCGTGCTGTTTTGGAATCTGCCGGCGTTACTGACGTATTGGCTAAATCCAAAGGATCATCCAATCCGCATAACGTGGTAAAGGCTACTATTGATGCCTTGGTACAATTAAGAGATGCTATCAGCGTTTCTCAGCAGAGAGGTGTTAAAATGTCAAAAGTATTTAACGGCTAAGAGAAATGGCGAAGGTAAAAATCACACAAGTTAAAAGTACCATCAAAAGACCAAAAGATCAGAAAGCAACAATCATCGCTTTAGGTCTTGGAAAAATTAACAGGTCTGTAGTAGTAGAATCGAATCCTGCTATCAATGGTATGATCAATAAAGTTAGTCACCTTGTAAAAGTGGAGGAAGCTTAATTATGAAACTACATACACTAAAACCTGCAGAAGGTTCTATCAAATCTCGCAAGAGAATCGGTCGTGGTACTGGTTCTGGAAGAGGAGGAACATCTACAAGAGGTCACAAGGGTGCCAAATCAAGATCAGGTTACAAAACTAAGCTTGGTTTTGAAGGTGGTCAGATGCCACTACAAAGACGTGTACCTAAGTTCGGTTTTAAGAGCTTAAATAAAGTTTTTGCAAAACCAATCAACTTGAATACACTTCAGGATTTGGCTTCTGAGTTCAATTTGGACACCATTTCTTTCGATACTTTAATAGAACACGGATTAGTTTCTAAAAAAGATGTTGTAAAAGTGTTGGGTAGAGGCGAACTTACGGCCAAATTAAATGTAAGTGCTCACTCTTTCTCCGCTTCAGCTGTTGAAGCTATCGAAAAAGTAGGCGGAACAGTAAACAAGATTTAAGATTAAATGAAAAAGTTCATCTCAACAGTTAAGAATATCTTTTCTATTGAAGATTTGAGGATCCGTATCATGAATACAATCGGCTTGCTGATTGTATTCAGATTGGGTTCTTTCATCGTTTTACCAGGTGTAGATCCATCTAAGTTGGGAGACGCACCAGAAGGTATATTTGGTTTGATCGATACATTCCTAGGTGGTGCCTTCAGTAATGCTTCCATCTTTGGTTTGGGTATCATGCCATACATCTCTGCATCCATCGTGTTGCAGTTGTTAACTGTTGGTGTTCCATATTTTCAAAAATTACAGAAAGAGGGAGAGTCAGGTCGTAAAAGAATCAATCAAATCACTCGTGTATTAACAATTGCTATTACTGTTGCGCAAGGTATAGGTTACATCACCGCTACCATTCTTCCAACCGGTGCAGTGATGGTTGATACCACACTATTTATGTTCAGCTCATTAGTATTGCTTTCAGCTGGTACTATGTTCTGTATGTGGATTGGTGAGAAGATCACAGAAAAAGGTATCGGTAACGGTATTTCTATGTTGATCATGATTGGTATTATCTCCAGATTCCCTGGTGCTATCATTGCTGAGGTACTTTCTAAGGGTACTTCTGGTATGTTGCTATTGTTGCTAGAAGCTGCTGTATTGTTCTTCGTGGTGTTAGGTACTGTCGCTTTGACAGAAGCTACCCGCAGAATTCCTGTACAGTATGCAAAACAAGTTGTAGGAGGAAAAGTATATGGTGGTCAAAGACAGTATATCCCTATCAAGGTAAATGCTTCTGGTGTAATGCCAATTATCTTTGCTCAATCCTTGATGTTCCTTCCTGCCTTGATTGCCCAGATTTGGTCTGCTGACAATGATATAGCAAACTATATCGGTAGCACATTTAGCGATTTTACATCTTGGCAGTACAATCTAGTATTTGCTATCATGATTATCCTTTTCACATTCTTCTATACTGCTATTACAGTTAATCCTGAGCAGATTTCTGAAGATTTGAAGAGAAATGGTGGTTTTGTTCCTGGTATTAAGCCTGGAGCTCCTACTGCTGATTTCATTGATAACATCATTTCTAGAATAACACTACCAGGATCTATACTACTTTCTGTAGTCGCTATTCTTCCTGCATTTGCCATAATTGCTGGTGTAGGGGGTGAGTTTGCTCAATTCTATGGTGGTACATCCTTATTGATTATGGTGGGTGTTATCATGGATACCCTTAGACAAATTGAAAGTTATTTGTTAATGAGGCATTACGAGGGCATGATGAAGAGTGGTAATATGAAAAACAACACTTCAAATTACGCGCCCGCAATATGATTCACTACAAGACTTTAGATGAAGTCCAGTTAATCAAAGAAAGTGCTCAAATATTAGGTAAAGCTCACGGCGAAGTTGCCAAGTATATTAAAGAAGGGGTAAAGACCTCTTATCTAGATAAAATTGCGGAAGAGTACATCAGAGACAACGGTGGTGTACCTTCCTTCAAAGGTTACAACGGGTTTCCAGCTACTTTATGTATTTCAGTTAATGAAGTCGTAGTACATGGATTTCCCGGAGACTATATTTTGAAAGATGGCGATATAATCTCAGTGGATTGTGGAGTCTTTCACCAAGGTTTTCATAGCGATTGCGCTTATACTTACCCTGTCGGTGAAGTTTCCCCTGCTGTTTTGTCATTACTCAAAGTTACCCGAGAATCACTTTATCTAGGGATTGAAAAGGCTGTTTTTGGAAATCGAATCGGAGATATTGGCCATGCCATTCAAAAGTTTGTTGAATCCAAGGGATTTACGGTTGTACGTGAATTAGTTGGACACGGACTTGGAAGGAATCTTCATGAGGCTCCAGAAGTTCCTAATTATGGAAAAAGAGGCAGTGGCACTCCCTTGAAAAATGGAATGGTCATTGCTATCGAACCCATGATTAATCTTGGTACACGTAATATTGTGCAAGAGAGAGATGGATGGACGATCAGAACAGCTGATAGAAAGGCTTCTGCTCATTTTGAGCATACCGTAGCGATATTTGAGGATAGAACTGAAATACTGACTACACATCAATACATAGAAGATATTATTAAATTCTAAATATGGCGAAGCAAACATCTATTGAACAAGATGGAACAATCATAGAGGCGTTATCAAACGCGATGTTTAAAGTGGAGCTGGAGAATGGACATCAATTGATTGCCCATATCTCTGGGAAAATGAGAATGAATTATATCAAGATCCTTCCAGGTGACAAGGTTAAATTAGAATTGTCTCCTTACGATCTTTCAAAAGGTAGAATCGTTTACAGATATAAATAAAATATCATGAAAGTTAAGGCATCAATCAAGAAGAGAAGTGCTGAATGTAAAGTGATCAGAAGAAAAGGTAAGCTTTACGTCATCAACAAGAAAAATCCTAAGTTTAAACAAAGACAAGGTTAATCATTATGGCAAGAATTGCAGGTGTTGACATTCCAGACAACAAACGTGGCGAAATTGGCCTTACCTATATCTTCGGTATCGGTAGAAGCTCTGCTAGAGCTATCCTAGAAAAGGCTGAAATTTCTTATGATAAGAAAGTAGGAGAGTGGAACGACGATGAGTCCACAGCGATCCGTAATATTATTTCTACGGAATTTAGAACTGAAGGAGCATTGAAATCCGAAATTCAGTTGAACATCAAGCGATTGATGGATATCGGTTGTTACAGAGGTTTAAGACACAGAAAAGGTCTTCCAGTAAGAGGTCAGAAAACCAAAAACAACGCAAGAACAAGAAAAGGTAAGAGAAAGACTGTTGCTAACAAAAAGAAGGCAACTAAATAAATCTTGACATAGATTATGGCTCAGAAAAGAAACGATAAAGCTAAAAGTAAAAAGAGAGTTGTTAAGGTAGAAGCAGTAGGCCAAGCGCACATCAAAGCTTCTTTTAACAACATCATTATCTCTATTACTAACAATTCTGGTCAGGTGATTTCTTGGGCTTCTGCCGGTAAAATGGGATTCAGAGGTTCTAAGAAAAATACCCCTTATGCTGCACAAATGGCCGCTCAAAACTGCGGACAAGTAGCGTATGACTTAGGATTAAGAAAAATTGAAGTGTTTGTAAAGGGTCCTGGTTCCGGTAGAGAATCTGCGATCAGAACTTTGCAAAATGTTGGTCTTGATGTAACTACGATTGTCGATGTGACTCCACTTCCGCACAACGGATGTCGTCCTCCTAAACGTAGAAGAGTATAATTTCTAAATAAGATACACAATGGCAAGATATACAGGTCCAAAGGCAAAAATCGCCAGAAGATTCGGTGAGCCTATCGAAGGATATAGCAAAGCTCTCCAAAAGAAAAACTACCCTCCAGGACAACATGGTAGAGGTAGAAGAAAAAAACAATCTGAATACGCTATTCAGCTTGGTGAAAAGCAAAAAGCAAAATACATCTACGGTGTATTGGAAAGACAATTCGCAAAATTGTTTGATATTGCTTCAAGAAAAGGCGGTATTACAGGTGAAAACTTATTGCAATTATTGGAAGCTAGATTGGACAACACCGTGTTCAGATTAGGAATTGCTCCTACCAGAAGAGGTGCTAGACAATTGGTTTCTCATAAGCATATTTTAGTGAATGGTGAAGTGGTAAACATCCCTTCATACACGCTTAAGCCTGGTGATGTTGTTTCGGTAAGAGAGCGTTCCAAGTCTTTGGAAGCTATTACCAACAGCTTGGCAGGTAAGAGTAGTTCTCGTTTTTCTTGGTTAGAGTGGGATAATTCTTCTTTAACTGGAAAGTTTGTCTCTGTTCCGGTAAGGGAAGATATTCCTGAAAACATTAAGGAGCAGTTGATCGTCGAACTTTACTCTAAATAATAAACTTTCAGACTTAAATAGAACTATTGATATGTCCATATTAGCATTTCAAATGCCCGAAAAAGTGGTAATGGAAAAAGCCGATGATTTTCATGGCTTGTTTACCTTCAAGCCACTTGAAAAGGGCTATGGGGTCACCATTGGTAATGCCTTGAGAAGAATTTTGTTATCTTCCTTGGAAGGCTATGCAATCACTTCTGTGAAGCTTCCAGGTGTTGTGCATGAATTTGCCACGATTGAGGGTGTTGTTGAAGATGTGACTGATATCATTTTAAATTTAAAACAAGTTAGATTTAAAAAGGTACATGATTCTATCGATGGCAAAATCACGGTAGAAGTTAAAAATCAGTCTGTTTTCACTGCTGGAGATATCGCCAAGTTCACTACCTCTTTCGAAGTTTTAAATCCTGAGTTGGTGATTTGCCACTTGGATGAATCTAAAAGCTTCGAAATTGAATTGACAGTTGAGAAAGGTAGAGGGTACCTTCCAGCGGAAGAGTCTAAACCAAAAGAGCAAGTATTTGGTGTGATTCCTATCGATGCCATCTTTACACCTATCAAGAATGTAAAGTATAGTGTAGAAAACACTAGGGTTGAGCAAAAAACTGACTTTGAGAAATTGATTCTTGAAGTAACTACAGATGGCTCTATCCACCCTGAAAAAGCATTGCAGGAATCTGCTAAAATCTTGATTCAGCACTTCATGTTATTCTCTGATCAGACTATGGTAATAGATGCTCCAGGAGCAGATTCACCTGAACCTATCGATGAGGAGTTCCTACACATGAGAAAATTGTTGAAGACTTCTTTGAGCGATTTGGATCTTTCTGTTAGAGCATTCAACTGTTTGAAAGCTGCTGACGTGAAGACACTAGGCGACCTTGCCAAGTTAGAGATTTCTGATATGATGAAATTCAGAAACTTTGGTAAGAAGTCTTTGGCTGAACTGGAGCAATTGATTCAAGAGAAAGGGTTGACCTTTGGCATGGATCTTTCTAAGTATAAACTTGATGAAGAATAAATAACATGAGACACGGTAAGAAATTTAACCACCTTGGCAGGACTGCCAGCCATAGAAAAGCAATGCTTTCTAATATGGCTACTTCCCTGATTCTTCACAAGCGTATTTCCACCACGCTTGCTAAGGCTAAGGAATTGAAAAAATATGTAGAGCCTTTGATCACAAGAGCGAAGGAAGATTCTACTCACAATAGAAGAATTGTTTTCTCTTATCTTCAAAGTAAAGAGGCTATCAAGACTCTTTTCGGTGAAGTAGTAGAAAAAGTTGGTGAGAGAAATGGTGGCTACTCCAGAATTATTAAAACTGGTTTCCGTCTAGGTGATAACGCAGAAATGTGTATCATCGAGTTAGTAGACTTCAACGAATTGATGTTGAAAGATGCTAAGCCAGCTAAGAAAACTACTAGAAGAAGTAGAAGAGGTTCTGGTAAGGCTGAGGCTTCTAATGAAGCTGGCACTACAGAAAGTACAGAAGAAAAGTCAGCTGAATAATTCATGCGGACTGATTCACATAGAAAAGGGGTTGAGCTTTTTGCTCAATCCCTTTTTTTATGTCCTGTTTATTCAGGCTAATCTTTTAAAATTTGTAACTTTGGGCAGTTCTAAAACCAACATGAATCAACAAAAAGCAACTCTTCTATTAGCAGATGGTACCATCTTCAAAGGTACACTCATTGGTAGTCCAGGGACCAATGGGGGTGAAATCTGCTTCAATACAGGTATGACAGGATATCAGGAAATCTATACAGATCCTTCATATACCGGTCAGATCGTGGTCACTACTACTTCCCATATTGGAAATTACGGTGTAATTGACTCCGAAGTGGAATCTGCAGCGCCTACCATTGCCGGGATAGTTGTGAATAGTTTTTCTCAGACCTTTAGCCGCTTGGATGCTGATGGCTCTTTGCAGGACTATTTGGTCAAGCATGGTATTACCGGTATTGCAGATATTGATACCCGCAAATTGGTGCGTCATCTACGCAGTAAGGGTGCTATGAATGCGGTTATCAGCTCCGAATATGAGGATGACTTGACAGGCTTGAAGGTACAATTAAACTTAGTGCCTGATATGAATGGTCTGGAGCTTTCATCGGAGGTATGTACCAAGGAACCTTTTTACTTTGGCGATGAAAATGCAAGCATTAAGGTGGCCTGTTTGGATTTTGGCATCAAATTGAACATCCTTCGAAATCTCGCGGACAGAGGAGTTTACTGCAAAGTATTTCCTGCAAAAACTTCATTTGAAGAATTGCAAGCATGGAATCCAGATGGTTTCTTTTTGTCAAATGGACCGGGTGACCCAGCTGTGATGGAGTATGCTGTGCATACCACTAAGCAAATTCTGGAGTCAGGGAAGCCTGTTTTTGGTATTTGCTTGGGGCATCAAATTTTGGCTGAGGCTTGTGGCATTTCAACCTATAAAATGCACCACGGGCATAGAGGGCTTAATCATCCGATCAAAAACGTGCTAACGGGAAAAAGTGAAATCACTTCCCAAAATCATGGTTTCGTGGTCAATAGAGAAGAGGTAGAGAAGAGTGATGTGGTAGAAATGACACATGTGCACCTAAATGACCATACCGTAGCTGGTATCCGTGTCAAAGGAAAGCCAGCTTTTTCTGTGCAATATCACCCGGAGTCCTCTCCAGGACCGCATGATTCGAGGTATTTATTCGACGATTTTGTATCTTACATGCATAAAAATTAAAATAACTCTTAAACCTTTAAAATTACTATTATGACGTTGATTCAATCTATTCACGCCAGACAAATTTTAGATTCCCGAGGCAATCCTACCATTGAGGTGGATGTCTTCACCGAGACAGGTGCTTTTGGCCGTGCGGCTGTGCCAAGTGGTGCATCTACCGGTATCAATGAAGCAGTGGAATTGAGAGATGGTGATAAATCAAAATACTTGGGTAAAGGCGTATTGAAAGCCGTTGCCAATGTGAACAATGTGATCGCTCCTGAATTGGTTGGGATGGACATTTTCGAGCAAAATACCATCGACCAAATCATGATTGACCTAGATGGCACACCTAATAAGAGCAAATTAGGCGCAAATGCTATTTTGGGCGTTTCACTTGCGGTAGCAAAAGCTGCTGCTATGGAAGCAGGTCAGCCACTTTATAGATATGTAGGAGGTGTGAATGCGAATACCCTTCCTGTACCTATGATGAACATCATCAACGGTGGTTCTCACTCGGATGCACCTATTGCATTTCAAGAGTTTATGATCCGCCCTGTAGGTGCAAGCAACTTTACAGACGCTATCAGAATGGGTGCTGAAATTTTCCATCATTTGAAGAAAATATTGCACGACAAAGGCTTGGTGACAGCTGTGGGTGATGAAGGTGGTTTCGCTCCTAACTTCTCCGGAGGTACAGAAGAAGCGTTGGGTTGTGTATTGGATGCAATCAAAAATGCGGGATATACTCCAGGTGAAGATATTACACTTGCGTTGGACTGTGCTGCTTCTGAGTTCTACAAAGATGGGAAGTACGATTACTCCAAATTTGAAGGTCCGAATGGTAAAGTAAGAAGCAGAGAAGAGCAAGTTGCTTATTTGGCTGAATTGACAGAGAAGTACCCAATCGATTCTATCGAAGATGGATGTGCTGAGGAAGATTGGGATGGTTGGGCAATGTTGACTGCTAAGATCGGTGATAAAGTGCAGATTGTTGGGGATGATTTATTGGTGACCAACGTGAAGTTCTTGCAAAGAGCAATCAATGAAAAGTCTGCTAACTCCATTTTGATCAAAGTGAACCAAATCGGTACCTTGACTGAGACCTTGAACGCAATCAATATGGCGCATAAGGCTGGATTTACAGCGGTGATGTCCCATAGATCCGGTGAGACAGAGGATAATACCATTGCTGACTTGGCAGTAGCCACCAACTGTGGTCAAATCAAAACAGGTTCAGCTTCTCGTTCCGATAGAATGGCGAAATACAACCAATTGCTAAGAATTGAAGAGCAGTTGGGTGATGCAGCAGTATTTCCTCAGAAGAAGTAATCATTCAATTTTGATTAAAAAGATAAAATTTCATTAAGAAAAGGCAGTCAGCAATGACTGCCTTTTTTTATTTCTGTTAAGCAATTCCTTTGACCGCTGATGGGATTTTTAGAGGAGAGCAGCGCTGATTTTTGTAAGTTAGTTGCAAATCTACTGATATTGATATGAGGAAAGTTTGCTTATTTATGCTCATGATGGGGCTATGGAGCACTGTCATCGCACAGCTAGAGCCGTTATGGCTACGTTATCCAGCCATTTCACCCAACGGCCAAGAGATTGTATTCAGCTATAAGGGGGATTTATTCAAAGTTCCCGTACAAGGTGGTACTGCTTTGCCATTGACCTTACATGAGGCGCATGATTACATGCCGGTATGGAGCCCTGATGGTTCTCAGATTGCTTTTGCATCTGATCGCTTCGGTAATTTTGATGTATTTGTGATTCCTTCTCAGGGAGGAGCAGCAAATCGCTTGACTTTTCATTCCGGCAATGATTTCCCATGGGATTTTACTCCAGATGGAAAAGAAGTGATTTTCAGCTCTCCAAGAAATGATTTGCACTCCTCCGTCCGTTTTCCAAATAGGGGGCTTTTTGGGAAGTTGTACCGAGTGCCTGTGGAAGGAGGAAGATCCATTTTAATCTCCACAGCAGGTTTTCAATCAGCGTCTTTTGATCCATCAGGAGAACGAATCTTGTTCCAAGATAGAAAAGGATATGAAGATGAATGGAGAAAGCGCCATACATCTTCGGTTACCCGAGATATTTGGTTGTATGATATAGCCAAGGAGCAATACACCCAAGTTTCAGATTTTGAAGGAGAAGATAGAGAACCCTTGTTCTCTGCTGATGGTCAATTTGCTTTTTATCTAAGTGAAAAAAATGGAAGTCAAAATGTTTTCAAACGCAATCTTGCGACAGGTCAGGAGGAACAGTTGACTAATTTTAAAGATCATCCTGTCCGTCATTTGACAAGAAGTAAAGGGGATGTGTTGAGTTTTTCATGGGATGGGGAAATTTATACGCTACGTCCAGGAGGACAGCCAAGCCGTGTTCCTATTAAAATATTTGCTGATTTTAGCGGCAAAGATCAACGCATCGTTTCCGTTAATGGAGGTGCCACCGAAATGGCTCTTTCTCCGAATGGGAAAGAGATAGCATTTGTGTTTAGAGGAGAGGTTTTTGTGACTTCTGTGGATAATAATTTAACCAAACGAATCACGAATACACCCGCACAAGAGCGCATGTTGAGCTGGGGTGCAGATGGAAGAACCTTATTTTATTCCACTGAGCGGGGCGAGAGTTGGGATATTTACAAAGCACAGATTGTCCGAACTGAAGAGCCTTATTTCTTTGCAGCTACGCTGATCAAGGAAGAGCCGGTGATTGCCACAGCCCAAGATGAATTCCAGCCATTGGTGTCTCCTGATGGGAAAGAGATTGCCTACCTAGAGGAGAGAAATCGCTTGATGATTTACAATTTGGCATCTAAAACATCAAGAGAAATCATTCCTTTGGGAGAAAACTTCTCGTATAGAGACGGCGATCAGGATTTTACCTGGAGTCCGGATAGCAAGTGGATTGTGGCTAAAAACGCACTTGGATTGTATGGGGCAAGTCACATGGTGATGTATGATGCAGCTGGTGGAAAGGCAGGAATCAATCTAACCAATTCAGGATTCTCTGATGGTCAAGGACAGTTTGCTATGAACGGCAAAGCTTTTATGTGGGCCAATGATCGTGATGGTAAAAAACCATTGGCATTGCAAGGTGCCCGCGAACTGGATATCTATGGATTGTTTTTCGATCAAGAGACCTTTGATAGATTTCGTCTGAGCAAAGCAGAATATGAACTCTTGAAAGAAAAGGAGGATAAGAATAAAAATGATAAAACTGCTTCCTGGAATCCTGATTTCGAAGGAGTGGAGCAGCGAAAGTTACGACTGACCACAGGATCCTTGAACTTAGCGTCCTTCGATGTATCTCCCGATGGGGATAAATTATACTTCATGGCAAGTTTTGAAAATCGATATGATGTCTGGGTAATGGATAATCGCACCAAGGAATTGAAGTCCTTGGCGAAAACAAATTCTGGGTCTGGAAGTATTAAATTGGACAAAGAGGGCAAAAATCTTTTTGTACTTGCCAATGGTAGATTGTCTAAAATCGAAACTGGAAGTGGCAAGGTCAGTTCGATAGGTATCAATGAAGAGATGGTACTGGATGCAGCAGCAGAGCGTGAGTATATCTTCCATCATGCGTGGAGACAAGTGAAGAAGAAGTTTTATGATCCTGAGCTGCATGGTATTGATTGGGATATGTATCGCGCGAGCTATGCACGTTTTCTTCCTCACATCAACAACAATTACGATTTCCAAGAACTCTTGAGTGAGATTTTAGGAGAGTTGAACGGCTCGCATACAGGGGGAAGATATTCTCCTAGATCAGACAATGGAGATCAAACTGCATCCTTGGGACTGTTTTACGATGAGAAATCAACTGAAGCAGGGCTAAAAATTACTGAAGTAATCAAAGGAGGTCCACTAGATAGAGCAAGTTCGAAAGTGAAAGCGGGTCATGTTATTGAAAAGATCGACGGAGTAGCAATTGATGGAAGTTTGGATTGGAACATGCTGCTCAATCGAAAGAGTGATAAAAATATACTACTTTCTCTAGTTGATCCGAGTACTAAGCAGCGCTGGGAGGAAATTGTTAAGCCGATTTCTCAGGGTGCGGAGAATGCACTTTTGTATAAGCGTTGGGTAGAAACTATGCGTGCTATGGTGGATGAAATGAGTGGAGGAAGATTGGGTTATGTGCATGTGCAAGGAATGAATGACAACAGTTTCCGAACAGTGTACGATGAAGTCTTAGGTAGACATGCGGATAAGGAAGCATTGATTGTAGATACCCGCTTCAATGGCGGGGGTTGGTTGCACGAAGATCTTTCTACCTTTTTGGATGGAAAGCCTTATGCAACCTTTAGGCCTTATGGATTTATTGCCCGAGGTGGTGAACCACGGGATAAATGGGCTAAACCATCTGTCGTGCTGATGAGTGAGAGTAATTACTCTGATGCTCACGCATTCCCGTATGCTTACCGGGCGAAGGGGATAGGTAAATTGATTGGTATGCCTGTTCCGGGGACCAGTACCGCCGTTTGGTGGGAAACACAGATTGATCCAACCTTGGTATTTGGTATTCCTATGATTGCCTTTTACGGAGTAGCAGAAGATAGACCTTTAGAAAATCTCCAGTTAGAGCCAGATATCAAAGTAGCAACCCCTTTTGAAGAAATTCTTTACGGAAAGGATGCGCAGTTGGAGGCAGCTGTTGAGGAGCTATTGAAGACATTGAAAAAGTAGTAGGTGGAAATAAAGTAGAAATATGCTTCGCGAAATAAGGTGGAAACATACTTCGTGAAATAAGGTGGAAATATACTTTGTGAAATAAGGTGGAAATACACTTTGTGAAATAAGGTGGAAATACACTTTGTGAAATAAGGTAGGAATATGCTTCGTGATATAAAGTAGAAATATGCTTTGCGAAATAAGGTGTAAATAATGTTGGGTTTTGATTGATTTTGGTCAAGGGCGAGCCTGTTATTGAAATGAAACAACTTTAGAATAAAAACAGCCCCAGCAATCTTTGCTGGGGCTGTTTTTTGTTGTTGAAGTCTTATGATTTTGCTTGGAGGCGTGCTTTGAAGAGTACTTCGTAGTCGCGTTCTCGTTCACTTTTGTTTGGTGAAATCCAAATGTTGTTTTCTGAGTCAATGAATTCTATTCTTCCCAAATCTGATGGAATATTAACAGGGGTGAGGGTCCCATCTTCTGAGACAATGGCCCATTTGGCTACCTGAACCTTGTTGATGGCTTGAAAAATCTCCTGAAATCCATTTGCCCCTTCAATAGCTCGCTCATACGCTTCATCCGATAGACCGCTTTCATAACCAATTAGAAGTTGATTTTGATAATTGTGCAAGTGATTGATGGAGCCATAGGCAAATGTGCGGGTATCGAAACTGATGACATCCAAGTCTATGGCTTTTGGATCTTTCCCTTTGATTTGCTCAAAGGCGTCAAACTTCAAGGTTATTTCCTTAGCTGGCTTTTCTAAATCTGACCATTCGTAGTAATACAAGGTCGAGTCATTGGTAAAGGCTACATACACCCCCGAGTCCTGAACACGTATCACAGGATAGGTAGAGGTTTGGGTGTAGATTTCATCGGGTTTACTAAATCGGGAATTAGCTGGAAAGGGTACTACGCCGCTGAAGCTGTTTTCAGGGATATTGATTTTTTCTAAAATTGTCCCCGAATCGATGGAATAGAATCCCGATCCTTTTTGATTCCTTGAGCCCAGTTGTGCTAATGCTTCATTTTCATTCCTAAATTGAAATAAATCTGCATGATACACCTGATAACCCATGGCAGGCGTAAAGTCAGGTTTGAATTTACTCAGGAGAGTGCCGGCAAAATCATACAAGAAAAAGCCATTGATGCCCAATACTGCAAAGGATTCAGAATTCTTGAATTGTGGCCGTGCAATGGGGTTGGCCCCGATATTATTAGGTTGATCTCCCGTAAATTGGTACGTTTGCAAGATATGGCCCGCTTGGTCAATAAGTAAGATTTCCGAGTTTTGCAGGTTCATAGCCAGAAAATGCGCCCCGTCAGGACTGATATGTGACCATCCCAAAACGCCGATGTAGTCTACGGTAACCGAGTCTATGATAGACAACTCATAACCGCTTATTGTAGCTGTAGAAACGATGTTACTTTCTTTTTTGCCACAAGCCAGCGTGAGAAAAAAAAGGCCAAGCACAAAGACTGGCCTGAAATGTTTGGAGCTCATACGATCACCTTTTGTACAGTTGATGGACAGCGTATACTTTATTAGGTTTTACAACTTCTGACAAGAAGATTAAATTCTCTTGTATTCCGATGATTTGATAGGTGAAGGTAAGTACTTTGTCTCTTTTGGGGGTTTGGATATTGACAAATACACCTTCATCGGTGCTGAATATATCAGAGCCTTCGTGTATGGTTATTACATTTTCTTTGTTGATGGACTTTAGCCGTATTCCATACGCATTTCGATTAGTTCTGGCTGTTTGCTGATGGGAGAATGTACTATTGCTTAGTATGTTTCTTACCTGTTGTTCGGAGATTTTTTTCTCAGGAGCTAGGTATAACACTGCCTGGTAGCTGTAAAATTTTTCCAATCCCCCATAAGGCATTCGCTGAGTAATCCAAACATGTGATGCACCGCGAGAACTTGCTTCTTCCAATAGTTTTTTTCTTGCTCGGGTGTCTATGGCGTTGATAGCTGTGAATACCCAAGCACCTCTAGCCTTTGAGTGGGCTTCTCCTATTTTGATAAGGTCTTTTGTTTCACTGTAATCGTGAAGGATTGTGATTTCTTCTGGTTTTGTAAAACCCTCAACAGGACCTAGTCTTTCGATAAATTGAGCTTGGGCTGTGAATGAGCAGGTGATAAAAAGGATCAATGCAAGCAAATAGCTTGTTTTAAAATTTGTAATCATCATAAAGAGTTTTTCTTTAGTTGTACGAAGAACTTCTTTCTGAGGATGGGAAATAGCGGAAAATTTATTGGAAAAATACCAATAGTTAACTTAAGGAGTTTTTTTACCTATAAAAAAAGGTGTTTAATGAAGCATGTTATGGATCAGTACCTGGGGACTAAATTCAATTTTGGTAAAATAAGCTATATACACTCACGATCAGAATAAACAAAAGGAGGGCTGCAAAAAGATTTTTTTTAAAATCTAGAATTTTTGATTTCGATTGTTTGAAAGCAACTATTCGTGATAGAAACCCCGTCAGTTGAAGCAGCCCTATCATGATGAGATCAATCAGAATGTCAAATAATAAAATCATATCTATGTTAGTTGAGTAAAACTCCAAGGGCGACTAGCATTCCAATTCCAATTCCAATTGCCCCCATTTGGAATATCCGTTTTTCTTTGATTCGAGCAGCATTTTCCTGTTTTCCCTTCCTTCCAAATAATAGTGGATGTCACCGTTTATTCGTTCCACTTTGGAGATGTCCCGATAGCGTGTTTTAAGCTTTTTGGATGTTCGATCTGGCTCGATTCGGTAAACTATCTTCTCAAACCTCATTTTGTGGATAAACACATCTAATACTTCTCCATTCTCCTTCCAAATAATATCTTGGGCAAAAGAAGTAAGTGGTAGTAGGAAAACTACCCAAACTACAATGATTTTAACATAAGATCTAATTGGCTCATTCATGTGATTTTTTTTTTCACAAAAGAATAATTTACCAAAAACGTAGCGGTGAACATGGCAGTATAGTGAGCAGTACTTAAAGGCCCTCCATGTATGTAGTGCTCGATTAATTTCCCTATGAATAGAACGAATACTAAATTAGCCGTAAAGTAGAGACTGATTTTTTTAATCCTATTCCATGATTTCATTAGCATATGAGTGAATGCTGCTAGGTTTATTTTTTGCGCACTTGTTTCAGATCCATTTCTACGACTTCTCCGAAGACCTCATAAGCTTTCATATCCATGGATTTTTTGTTTCCAGCAATGCTAAAGCTCAATGGATTGCCGACAATATAGGTTTCGTAGGCTCTTTCAATGGCATCAAATTCAAGAGTTTGGTAGCGCTCGTAAAATAATTGGTTAGGGTCCTGATCGAAGCCCAATAATTTCCAGCTGTATATCGTCTGCGGCAGCGTTCGGAAATAGGGTTTTGAAAAGGCTGCTGTTTGTACCAATGATTTTTGGATTTCAGGGAGTCGGTCTTCTTTTTTTGGAAGCTCCTGAAGGAGGTCCTTAAACACGGTCATGGCTTCCACGCTTTTATCTGCTTGGCATCCTACAAACCCAATGGTATAGGCATTTCTTCCGCGGATAGACCCGTTATTCAATCTGGCCCAAGTTGCATAAGCTAAAGAACGGAATTCCCGGATTTCCTGAAATACTAGACCAGACATGGAATTACCAAAATATTCATTGAATGCATTAATAGCATATTGATCTTCTTTGGAGCGTGGTTGATTGCTCTGACTCATAAAGTAAATCTGAGTTTGAATGGCCTTTTTATCATTGATAAAAAAGACTGTGGGCTTGGCATGCATAGCTAAAGGTCTCTCGTCCATCACCTTTGGTTCTGTTCCGGTTAAAATAGTACCCAAGGAATTTTTCAGCACCTGTTCAATCTCTTGATTAGGGGTATTGCCCACATAGGAAAGTAATGATTCCGTATTTAGTAATGTTTTTAAGCTCTCCTGAAGGGCGCTAAATGGCAATGCTTTGATTTCCTTCATAGACATGCGGGTAAGATAGGGAGAGTTTTCTCCATACAAGAGATAATCGCTGATGATATCTGATTTGGCATCGAGATCTTTTCCTTCTATTCTGCGTTCAAATCGTACTCCGGAAAGGTATTTCTTTTTACCCACCTCCGTGAAAACCGGTTGGGAAAGTAGTTCTTGAAGTAGATCCATGCTGGCTTGAAAGTTTTCCTCCAATCCTTGCATACTAATCATAAACTGTAGGTCAGAGCTATACATTGATAAGCTGGTGCCCAAGCGTGCTAAAGCAGCTTTAAACTCATCTCTACTTTTAGTAGCTGTTCCAGCGGAATTAAGCATGGAGGCCAAGTATTCTAATTGATTGTCTTGAAGGTCACCCCGCTGGATATTTATTGTAAAGCTGAAAATGCTATTGATAGGGTTTGGGGAATAGTATAGATGTACCAGTTCGTTGAGTTTATTGATTTGTACTGCTTCGGATATGTCTACAAAGCTAGGACTCAGGGGAAGCTCTGGAATGGCTTTAAATGCTTTTGCGTACTCAGATTCCGTTCCTTTTGGGCTTACCGGTGTGAACGGAGGTTTGGGGAGTTTGTTTTTCTTGGGAAAACCTGTTCTGGAATATAATACCAATCTATTTTCTCCAAAATAAGTATTCGCTTTGGCTACTACATCCTCTTTTGTGATGCTTTGAATTTGTTCGGTCAGGCTAAGCACTTCCTCCCATGGGCGCTCACTGATAAATGCATTTGCCAGGAGGTAGACTTTTTGAAAATTGGATTCTAAGTTGAGTTGCTGTCTTTTGGTGTAATTGAGTTTGATGTCATCTAATAACTGTTCATCGAAATTGCCAGATTTGAGTTTATCCAATTCTGCCAACATCATATTTTCGGCTTTTTTGAGCGACTGTCCCACGATTTTTGGCACGAAAATGACAAGTGTTCGCCCGTGTTCCACTTGGATATCAGCTTCCATTTCGGCAGCCAACAGCTTATTATCCAAGGTCAACTTATCCCATAAGCCTGTTTCACTTCTATTGCTTAGGAGCTCATTGATGACTGTAAGTGCTGCTTCATCAGGATGCCCAACGGGAACAGTTCGGTAACCTGCAATTCCTGCCTTAATGGGAAGATAGCGACCTTTGATCACCTCTTTGCCTTTGAATTCTGCTTCTGCTATAAATTCGCGAGCGGGTTTGTCTTTGGCTTTCCAGCGGCCAAATTTCTCATCCAAAATAGGCTTAATTAGTTTGATGTCGATATCACCGCTGATGATCAAGGCCATATTGGCGGGAACATAGTAGGTGTTGTAGTACTCGTACATGCGCTTGAGGGATGGGTTTTTGAGGTGTTCTACCTCCCCAAGAATATCCCGTTGCCCGTAAGGATGATTTTTATAAAAAGCTCTATCAAAAGTTTCTATAACCTTGTAGGTAGGGTCATCCATGTACATGTTTTTTTCTTCGTATACCGTTTCCAATTCAGATTGGAACATACGGAACACAGGATTCATAAATCTATGCGAGTAGATTTCCGACCATTTTTCCAGTTGATGTGGAGGGAAGGTGTTGTAGTACATGACCATGTCATGGGAAGTGAAGGCATTAAGACCTTTACCACCGATGCTATTGATGAGTCGGTCAAATTCATTGGCTACTGCAAATTCGGAGGCAAGCAAGTTTTGTTCATTGATTTGAAGTTGGATAGCCTTTCGGAGGTCTTCTGATTTAGTCTTCCCAAGTTCCTCATAGAGAGAGTCAATTTTAGCTAAATAAATAGATTCTTTGGTGAAATCAGTGGTTCCCATTTCAGTGGTACCTTTGAAAAGCATGTGTTCCAGATAATGGGCCATTCCAGTTGCATCTTCCGGGTCCCAAATTGCACCTCCATTGACTACCACCGCACCGAGTACTTCTGGCCTAGTTTTGTCTTCATGCAGATAGATGGTGAGCCCGTTCGGTAATTGATAGGTTTCTACATATAATTGTTGGGCGAAAATGCCTATGGGTAGAAAAAAGAGTAGTAAAAATAGCTTTTTCATAGGTTTAAATTTTTTTGATGGAACGGGTATTTATAAAGAGAGGTTTCGTTAGATAAGGTTTTATTATTGAGCACTATTTATTCGAAGAATTGATTGAGAATAAAGCTGACAAAGTTGCTAGCAGCATGTACTGCAAATACTGTCCAAAAAGGATTTAGTCCTTTTGTGTACTTTGCCATGATATAAAAGAAAGCGAATAAGAATCCAGAAATGGTAGCAACCACAAGGTAGTAAATATTGTAATCATGCGTTAGGCCAAATGGGATTCCTGAAAGCAGGATGGGAATCAGCAGTGGAATTTGTTTTTTTAGGATGGATTCAATCCAAAAAACTAATTCAATTATAAGGTATTGAAAAAGGAAAGTTTCCAGAAGAGGGCCTCCCAACACAACCACCAAGAATAATTCCATCGTGGACATGTCCTGTAGAAAATCAATGTCAAATACCGAGTCATCTACTAGCCAATTAACTAGTAAAGAGGATGAAATGGTATAAAATACTTCAATAGCAATAAAGAAAAGCAAAAGCTGAAGAGGTGCTCGATGGTTATGATTTTCGATGAATACTCGGATAGGATCTCGCCAGTTTGTCATGTTTTAGAATTCAGCTTTCATTGAATTTTTCTTTTTTCCATTGTATGAATGCAGGGAGTAAAAGCGTCATCGAATGGATAAACATTCCTGCAGCAAATAATCCATAGGCGTATCGTCCCAGTTTTTCATCTAAAAAATAGCTATCGATTAATGGTGATGCAATCATAGCTAAGCTGATGATGAAGATATAAGGTTTGAGTTTTTTCATTGAACGTGGTTAGTCTATGATGTATTTAAGAAATAATTGTTGGAAATTAATGAATAGTGATTAAAAGGGAAATAATCCTGTGAAAAATAAACGTTTAATTTTGGAATTGCTTACCTGTTTGGGATGTACTGCCCCTTTAGGGCAGGGGAGGTGTATTTAGTCTTTTAATCCATGGGTTTTGTAACCCATGGTTACTGTGGTGTTGCTCTTTCAGAGCAGGGTGGCGTTTTGGGCTGTAGACCTGTACTTCGTAGATTTAACTAATCTAAAATGAACGGCTAGGGCCGTAGGTCTGTGATCTTCGTAGGAAAAAATGATATGTAGTAGGAGAGGGGCGTAGCCCTGAGGTCTTGTACCATATTGAAAAGTTGAAGGATTAGGGACAACAAAAATCAACAACTTTAATTGCTCAAGGAATAACGTATGGTGTCAAAAAGTGAATTTCGATGGAAAAAAGTTATGTTAATTGATTTAGAAGTGTTTGGCATAAAATATCACATCCATGTAGGTTTTCTGATTTTCTATTTTGCTTTTATGAAAAATCTTTTAACCTTTTCTTCTAGAATGATTAAGGAGTCTCCATTTATTTGATAGGCAGACTGCATGGTTTGGTTAATTGCAGGCATCTCAGTAAATAATGTAGCATCAGTGTCGGTTGACCAATAAATCATAGGTATATCTGAAAAATCAAATTTATATCCATACTTTTTAGCTAAATCTCTAAAAATTCTCGAGTCTAGAATTAATCTACCATCTTTTGTATAAGTAACCTTGTAATTTTTAGATGAATTATCTAACTCTTTATCAAGTATACCATCTACTGTAAACGTTTGTTTTTCAATCCATGTGCCTACAAGCCGTTCATCTTTTGAATGGTTTGAAGATGAGTTTTTATTTGGGATAGATGGTTGTTTAACTGGTTCAAAGTCTATGGTATAAAGTTTTTTATCTAATTCAAACGCCAAGGATAGGACGTCGTCTTTCTTTGAAGCAGTAACCTCAAGTTCTTCGCCGCTGTCCAAAGGAATATCAAACTTTATTTTATTGTCCAGTTTTATTCCTACCATTAGAATAGGATTGTTCTTCGCGGACTGCAAGGTGACTAAAAAATGATCTTTTTCTTTTTCAATGATAAGAAGATCTTGATCGCTGATTAAACTCCCTAAATAAAATCCCTCCAGCTTTTGACTAAAAGAAAGAAAAGGGGCTAAAAGGAGAGTAATTACTTTTAAATATCTCATATCAGTGGGAATATTAGTTTTATTGACGATAAAAACGTTTCGTTCAATATAATTTTGGTGCCCTGTAAATACTTAAAAATTAATAAATTTAGTCCTATGAATGAAGAAGCTGTGAGAAGTTAAACGTTTAATTTGCTACACATGCTTAGTTTTTGAAAAAGTACTACACTTTCGGGAGGAATTATTGGGCCGTAGGCCTAAGATCTTCGTAGAAATTAAATAATCGCTAGCAGGAGAGGGGCGTAGCCCTGAGGTCTTGTGCCTTAGTGAAAAGTAAGGAAAGTTAAGGGATTGGGGAAAGCGGAGATCAATAATTTTAAATGCTCAAGGAATAACATCTAGTTTCAGATAATAAATTTCGATGGGGAACAAAAATAAATGTGTTAATTGGTCTTATAGGTGTTAAGTATAAAATATCTCTGCCATATAGGTTTGATAATTTCCTTATTGATCAATAAATCAATGAAAATCCACCCTAAAATATCCGTATTTTTTCAGGAGGAGATCGTTAATAGACAATATCTGATCTTTTAAAATTATTCTTAGCCTTAGGTCTTCTTCTTGTTTTGGATCAAGTTCCATAAGTTGGCAAAGCGCTGACAACTTTTCTTTGTTGGTAGTATCATCACTTTCTATAAACAGTTCTTCGATCATTGTGATTCCTTCAGCCTCAAGAAAATAGAATCTGTTCTTCCCAAAAAACTTAGGATACATATCCTGTATTTCTTTTTTATCAACATAAGATTTATTCAATAGTCTATTTAAACCTTCAAAAAATGCTCTGAGCCATCGAAGTAGCAGATCTCTTTCTTGCATTATTGAGAGTATGATGAAGTGACACTAGTGTTTATCAAGATTATAGACTGGTTAAAGGTAGGCTTAAAAAGAAGTGAGTTTTGATCAAAAAAAGTAAATTGAAATCCCAACTGCTGCTCCTGAAATAAGTCCAATGATTAATCCTTCAACGAATGTGATTTTATTAAATTTCATAACATCTATTTTAGCTAGACTTTATTTTTTGGATAATAAATCAATAAGAATATAATTCTGCTCCTATTGATAAAAAACAAGTCTTTAATTATCGCCAATGTGGGATTTATCATATCGCATAATACACAAATGCCGCAAGTGCACCAACTCCAACACCATACAATAGTCCTATAAGGAATGATTTTTTATACGCTTTGTTTTTGAATATATTCATAAATCTTACTCTGTAGGTTCTTGATTATTAGTCGATTATTGTTTGACTGTTTTCATGGTGCGCTTTTGCTTTGCCAATGGCATACGCTGCATGGTAAGCAAAAAATGCTATGGTGACAATGATTGCGAGGATTTGAATAAGACCTTTTGCTTTCATAGTTTGCAAATTAATCATTAGTTGTTACGGGGTGAATTCGCAGAAGGTTTTTTTGTTTTTTGTGTTTTTATAAAAATTAGTATTCTATATTTTTACGAAAGCCATAGATTTTGTCACTATTTTTCTTCAAAATCAATTTTTTCCTTGACTATGAGGTTAAATTTTAACGATTTTTTTACTTAACCTCTTGTCTCAATTTTGGGGAGTATTATATAGTTTATAAATTCTATGTTGTTTATGGTTTTGTGTGTTTTTAATCAAGAAACAACAATAAAACAAGCTCAGGAAATCAATGAAACTAAATGACAAAGATTATTTTGTTACGTGCATCATTGCGAACAGTCAGATTTTGGAATTGATTTGATTTCAACTCTTAACAAGTTTCGAGAAAGGAAAATTTGACACCAACATGAAAACAACAACAGTCATAACAACAACATGGCCACTTGTCACACTAGATTTACCCAGAATCAACATTATCCCTTGTCCAATTATTAGAGATATAATTAATGAAGCAAGTAATTTTAACATGTTTTTTATTAGTTTTTTCATTTATGTAATTTTTAATGTTATTAATCTTAATAAATAACTGCTGGTTTCGATTTATCAAAACCAGCAGTCATAATTTATTGACAATCACATTCGCCAGCAACTCCCTTAACTACCCCATCAATAACTTCATAGGCTACATAGCCTGCTACAGCGGTTGCAGCTGCTTTGCCTGCCCATATCAAAAGAGGAACGAAAAAACCCCCACCATTAATATCATTTAATTCAGAACTATTTAACTCTAACATTTCTAGATTTTTCATAACTTATTAACATTTAAACAAAAACACATTCAGCACACATATCGGCTGGTGGAACTTGAGGTACAGGCTTGTCTAAAAATTCTTTAATTTTTTTACAAATCCAATCTGATATTGGTCCCCCACCATCTATCTCCATCTTTTCCTCAAAACTTAATTCTTTAAACTTGTCCATAATTTAAATAAATTTTCATTTTTCCCCAACCATTTCCTGGCGTTGGGTTTTCCCAATCTCGCTCTGGCAAATCAGGTTAGCTAGCATGGTGATTTGCTGATTGATCAATAAATCAATGAAAACCCACCCTAAAATATCCGTATTTTTTCAGGAGGAGATCGTTAATAGACAATGTCTGATCTTTCAAAATTTGTCTTAGCCTAACGTCTTCTTCTAGTTTTAGATCGAGTTCCATAAGTTGGCAAAGTGCTGACAACTTTTCTTTTTTGGTAGTATCATCACTTTCTAAAAACAATTCTTCAATCATAGTTATTCCTTCAGCCTCAAGAAAATAGACTCTGTTCTTCCCGAAAAACTTAGGATACATATCCTGTATTTCTCTTTTATCAACATAAGATTTATTCAACAGCCTATTTAAACTTTCAAAGAATGCCCTTAGCCATCGAAGTAGTATATCTCTTTCTTGCATGGTTGATTTTACGATGAAATAGGTCTCGTGTTGTTTTTAGGACTGTAAAGTGATTGATCTTTAACTCAGCAAAAAGTAAGTTAAAATCAAATAAAGTAGATTGAAACGCCAACGGCTGTTCCTGAAATTAGCCCAATGATTAATATAAGTCCAATAGATAGGGTAATTTAAAAGATTAATACTGGTTTCTAATATTTTATAGCTATTTATGCTGAAAATATGGCTTTTCTGATTGAGTACTTTAGTCAAAAACCTAAAATCTGTTTTGTCAAGAAATTTATGGAAAAAGGAAATAAATTCCATATCATATGGAAAATTATGGATGCAATGATTCCATTATTAAAATAGATAAAGCAGAATAATAGTCCACTGAAAAAACGAGGAAAAAAAATGAAAATTGAATTTTCAAAAGATGGTGTAGTTTCATGAAAGCAAAGGTGTAAAGTTGCAAAAATCAAGGAAGATGTGTAAATAAGTATTAGCCTATGAACCTTAAAATTCTGTTTAATTAAGATTATTAATAAAAAAAAGTATGGTAGAAAGGCTACTAACATGTATAAAGTTTTATGAAACAAAACTATTGATGCTAACATAGAGAGGATAATGTTTTTTAACTTAAATCCCAAATGATATCTAAGAACGAGCTCTTCGAAAATTGGAGCAAGTAGTACGACATTAAGAAAAACTTTAAAATGATCACTCCCACTGAGAGCTTTACTCATTTCACTTGCTCCCGATTTAAAAATTATTAGTTGGGTGAAACCAAAGAATAAATAAACTACCCACTTAAGTGAAAAGGCGTACAAGAAATTTTTTTTATTTGAAGTAGCAAATTGATTTGAAATTTCACCCGATGTCAAGAAAAAATAAAAGTTTGCAATGAATTTTGACATGGTATTTCTAATTGAGTGATAAATTTTAACTTATTTGTTTTCGGTAATCGGCTTAAGGGGCCAATTTTATTTTGAGAATTAATAATTTTTGGAAGCTAAATAAAATTAACTTTTGTATAGTTATCAATATTAAAAATTATGGGATAATAAATATTTGTTCATTTATTATCCCATCTATACTTTAAATAATTGATGTAACAACATCTATTGCGCAATCAATTACCCAAACGGCACATGCAACTGTCGTCGCAAAAAAATCAGCAGTCCATCTTCCAGCTTTTCTAGCGAAGGAGACCTCTCCCCCATTAATGAAAATTAGTTCTTGTTGTGTTAATTCTTTCATGATTATCTTACCTTCTTTCATATTTGATTTTTTTTGCTGCTCTTTCGAATGCCGGACCAAGGTTTTCTACAAAACCTATGGCAAAGTCAGTTATATTTGGAGTGTACCATACTCCTCCCATTAGGATAAATCCGCCATCTAAATCCATTTTTTCCTCTAAACTCAATTCTTTAAACTTGTCCATAATTTAAATAAATTTTCTATTCCCCCCAACCATTTCCGGGCGTTGGGTTTTCCCAATCTCATCCAAACAATTCTTGGTAGCTAGCATGAAGACTTGTTGTTTGATCATGATACTAAATTAGTCTTGCTCCGTGCTGAAAAACAGCACGATAGAAATTTTATTCAAATTTTTTACGGTTCGTAAAAAATAGCCAAAGGAATCAATAAGGTAGCATTGTAGGCGCCGTGGAAAATAATTGCCCATTTCATGCCGTATGTTAGACGAACATAGCTTAGAATCAGCCCTAGAACAATCTGAAACCCTACCAAAAAGGGTACTAGATAGAAATATTTATCATAGTCGAAGTCGGTATAGTTTCCCATGTGAACTAACCCGAATAAGATGGAAGATACCCAAATAACCATTTTGAGAGAAGGTTGCTTTCCATGATTGAGCTGTATGAAAAGGTAAGCCAAATACACCCAAAATAGGATTAGAGGATACCAAACTTCACTCAGAAGCAAAAACGAAAGTCCAAAGCCCCAAGCCAAAGAGCTGTATTTCAAGTTTTGATGTAAGCGATATACAGGCTCCTCTAGTAAAGGAGCGATAAATATCCCCGCAAATACTATGAGCCAAAGATGATTTTCCAGCATGGCTTCTATTTTATGATCAAATTGCTCTATATCAAATAAGTGTAAGAGCAGACCTAGTGGAACGATTGCCAAAAACGTGATTAGCAGCAATTTCAGAAACTCCTTGGGGGTCATATCTGCAAAGGTTTCAGGTCTATTGGGTTTTTTGAGAAAATTGATAATAGTCTCAATCGTTTCCTTGATTTGTGCTTTGAAACTTGGCTTAAGCACAGCGTGTGTAGTGTGATACATATGTTTCTATAGTTAATGGTTGAAAATTTCTTCCTCCGTTGATAGTATTTACCTGGGAGCTTTCTAAAATCTCAAATTTCCAGTCGATGCGTACCTGCTTTTGACAGGCAAATACGAAGCTGTTTTGTTTTCTGGAAAATTGGATGTCAAGTCCCATATCTTTCAGGTACTCCAAATACACATACAATTGTCTTCTGCTTACACCGAGCCTGTTTGCGAGTTCCTCCGGACTCCCTGTCCGCTGTTCCCTCACCAGCTTATTCAATAGCTGCAATCTTTCAATTTGTCTGATAAATTCCATAATAGTATAGTTATTAGTTGATTAGTTAAATTGTAATTGGTTGATTGTATCATTCTTGGTACATTTTCAAAGCACCACCAATTGCTTTCGGATCATGTCGAAGTATTTCCCTTCTTTCATAAGCAATTCTGAGTGCGTGCCTTCTTCGATTAGTTTCCCCTTATCCAGAACATACAAGCGATCAAATTCCTGAACGGCTGCCAATCTATGCGTTATGAAGATGATGGTTTTACCCTCAGTGGCGAGCATTCGGATTGCCTGTTGCACAAATTGTTCAGAGTCGGGGTCTAAGGAAGCAGTAGCCTCATCTAATATCAGGATTTCAGGATTTCTGTACAGTGCTCTAGCTATCGCAATTCGTTGTTTTTGTCCGCCAGAAAGGGAAGCCCCGTTTTCTCCCAAGTATGTTCCAAATCCATTGGGAAGACTTTCAATGAAATTCATCATTCCCAGTTTATTGCAGATATGTACAATTCGCTGCATGTCGGGTTGATAGTCTCCCAGAGCGATATTTTCCAAAACGTTTCCTGCAAATAAATCAATGCGCTGTGGCACGACTGAGACGATCTGTCTTAAGCTAGCATTATTGATGAACTTGATGTCGTGTTCCCCGATGTAGATATTCCCAGCTTGCAGGGGATAAAGGTTTTGGAGGAGGGAAACTAGCGTGCTTTTACCCGAGCCACTTTCACCGATTACACCGGATATTTTACCTTTTGGAAATACCAAGGTCAGGCTATCAAAAACATTTGCTCGTGAACCATACCGAAAACTCACATTTTTAAAATAAATATCCCCTACATCTTCTTTTTGGATAGGGAAGGTGTCATCGCTACTTTCCACCTCTAAATCCATGATTTCAAACAATCGATCCGCAGCAATCAGAGCATTTTGGATCGTTTTGTTCATCCCGATCAAGCTAGAAACAGGCCCGGTCAGGTAGCCAATGAGTGCATAAAATGACATCAATTCCCCAGGTGTGATTTCATTTTTGAGTACATATCCAGCCCCAACCCAAAGTAGAATGATAGTAAAAACTCTGGATACTACTTCAGAAGAAGTGCCTGAAAAGATGTTATTTAATCCGGATTGATATACTGTCTTGAGTAAAGAAATAAACCGCACCTCAGTTTTGATGTTGGCATGGTCTTCTGCCCCGAATCGTTTGATTGTTCCTGCCGAAGTAATGGATTCTACTAATTGCGATTCCAGTTCGGCCGACTCTTCCATTAGCCTGCGTTCTATTTTTTTGTTCAGCTTGTTTGTGATGAGGTAAATGACAACATACAAAGGAATAACCAGCAGCATCACCAAAGCCAGCTTCCAATAAAAAGTAAACATGAGGGCAAAAGAAAAAAATACGATGAATACATTGACTATAAAACCAATGGAGACATCGTTGATAAATGCTCTAATTTTTACGGCATCATTGATTCGAGAAATGATTTCCCCCACTCGCATGGTGTCAAAAAATCGTTGTGGAAGCGTAAGTAAGTGCTTGTAATAACCTAAAATCAACCGGGCATCGATTCGTTGACCTACTTTGATAACAAAAAGCGTTTGAAAAACTCCGATAATTATCTGTAGCAAAAGTAATACGATCATGGCTACAGAAAGTAAGTTCAGTAAGTTAACATTTCTGCCAATGAACACGTGGTCAATTATTTTCTGCACATAGATGGAAGTGGTTAAGCCTAAAATGGTGTAAATAACCGCCCCGACCAGTGACTGAAGCATAACTCCTCTATGGGGTCTGACCAAATACCAAAATCTACTCCAAGTGCTAACTTTCTGATTGACTGCTTTGAACTCATCATTGGGCATGAGAAGGACTAGAACCCCCGTCCAAATTTCTTTAAATGTATCTGGACTGACTTTATGAATTTGCCCATCTCCTGGATCCATATATTCCACAACTTTATCATTTACTTTGTACAAGACGATAAAATGATGCAGGACTTTTTTAACAATGACATGCGCTATCACAGGCATGGGAACATCCACCAATGCCTCGAAATCACCCCGTACACCCTTAGCCGAAAAACCCATTTTGGTAGCCGCCTCGATCAAACCCAAAATATTGGTACCTTTTTGATCGGTGGAGGCCATTTGACGGATTTTTGCTACCGGCATTTCCAATTTGTAATGAGCGGCTACGGATGCCAAGCAGGCAGCTCCGCAGTCGGTGATATCCCGTTGTTTGATTTTAATACCCATGAGTATAAAAATTAAGATGGAACTTGAACTTGCGGATTGAGCCAGTTATCTACTTTGTCGTATAGCAATTGGAATAATGATCTTCTTGCGATCACAAAACGCGCATTGAAGGTCATGCCCTTTTTCACAAACCCTTCCTGACCGCTTGCTAAAGTCAGGTTAGGCGTGTCTAAAGCACAAGTAACTAGAAATCCAGCTTCTCTTTCATTGATCAGAGTCAGGTCATCGGCAACATCAATTACTTTCCCCATGGCTACACCCCATTGATTGTAATTGTATGCGTCAATTTGGAAACTGACTTCCTGCCCTTTTTCTACAAAAGCGATATCCATAGGAGAAATATAGGTAACTGCGAGTAGGGTAGTGTCAGGAGAGATTTCCGCCAACTTTTGTTGAGGGTGAATAAAATCACCGACATTCAGATTCAATACATTGATCAATGTTCCATTGGTGCCCGCAATTACCTTGTATTGATCTATTTGTTCCGCATAAACTTCAAGTTGGTTTTTTAGACGGATTTGTTCATTTCTATAGTTTACCAGCTCTTGCTCCCATTGATTGATTTGTTGTTTTTTGAGGATTTCTAGTTGCGTTGCTGCTTGTTTGAATTGGACTTCTGTATTGTCATACTCTGCGAAGGCAATTGATTTACTTTCAAACAAGATTTTGGCTCGCTCAAAATCCCTTTCCAACTTTTGTAAAGTAGCAGTATGATTATTCAGTTTGGATTGAAACTCAAAAAAAGAAGCCTGATAGTAATTGGATGTAAGCTTTATCGAAGGAACTATTGTTTCCTCTAAATTTAAGCGTGATAGTTTTTGTATATCCGAGATGAAGTTATTGACCAAGCTTAAACGCTCCTCTATTCCATTCATCTCCAAGTGGATTTGTTCACCTCTGATGACAGCGAGCACATCTCCTTTTTTAACTTTTTGGTTTTCTGTGATGTTCCAGTTTTCTAATCTTCCACCTACTGAACTCATGATCGAGTTTCGCTGAAGCGCAGATTGGAAGGTTCCTCTGGATTGTACCGCTACATCTACATAAATTAGAGGAAGAGCGATTACTGCGCTTATGAGAATCCCAAGAATTATCAAGTAAATAATGCTTGACTTAACGCTGATTTTGGAGTCATATACCTCAACTGTTTGTTGGGTAATGGCAGCGGGGAATATATTGGTTTCCATAGGCTTGAAAATTTAAAAGGTTGACTGTGAGCTTATTTAAAAGCCATATCGAAATTTAAAAAATCACCTACTAAATTCCTCTTATCCTATCGAAGTTAAACGTTTATTTAAATACTTAATTTAATGTTCTGCTCCTAGTCGACTTGTCATGAGTTAGAAATCAGGTAAGCACCTAAAGTTTAAAACCAAACATTCAAAAAATTAGCAACTTTACTAAGTCTACCGTATGGCTAAAAAACAAATTCGTTACAACACCCCTATCCACCAAAGCCCCACTCCAATAAAAATAACATATACAAGTCCATAAAGCATCAGCTTTTTCTTGATTTCACCTTTGGTTAAGACGCTGTGCTGGGGTTCTAACTTGTAAAGGGCTAATCTACAGGTTGCGTTCACGATAAAAAGCACCCAAAAAACTTCACTATTGAAAGATAAAAAAACCTGCGAAATTATCCGCAGGCTATTTTGTTTACTCGGGTGGCATGGCGGCCACCTTCGAAGTCAGTTTGGATGAAGACATCTACCATCTTACTGGCTGTCTCGAATGGGATAAATCGAGCAGGAATGGCTAGTATATTGGCGTCGTTATGCGAACGGGCTAAAGCTGCCAGTTCCTCGTTCCAGCATAAGGCTGCACGGATGCCTTGATGCTTGTTGGCAGTGATGGCTACTCCATTGCCGCTACCGCAAATCAAAATACCGGTATCAAACTCTCCCGCTTCAATAGCTTGAGCCAAAGGATGTACATGGTCGGGGTAATCAACCGAACCATCAGAGTATGGCCCGAAATCTTTCACCTCTAAACCTGCTTCCTGTAGCTGTTTTATTAAGGCTTGCTTGTACTCGTATCCGGCATGATCTCCGCCAATTGCTATTTTCTTTATCATCATCAAAGGGTTTAATCGTTATCTTCAAGTGCTTCTTGTGCGCGTTTCTTCTCCAATCGCTTCGCAATCTGAATACCAGCTTCGTACAAAACCAAGATAGGCATGGCGATCAAAATCTGGCTAATCACGTCAGGAGGTGTAATCACGGCTGCCAAGATGAGAATAACTACAATAGAGTGTCTTCTGTAAGTTTTCAACATGGCTGCACTGACCAATCCCGACATGGACAGGAAGTAGATGACCATGGGCAACTGAAACATAATCGCAGATGCCAAGACCAACATGCTCAATGTACCCACATAAGAGGTAATGTCAAACTCATTGGAAATTGTAGGGTCCAACTGGTAATTGGCCAAGAAATTAACCGAAATAGGGGTGAGGATGTAGT
Organism: Mongoliitalea sp.; assembly: GCF_054166905.1. NCBI lineage: Bacteria > Pseudomonadati > Bacteroidota > Cytophagia > Cytophagales > Cyclobacteriaceae > Mongoliitalea > Mongoliitalea sp. Next base: position 89,455 of record NZ_JBSZCK010000009.1, read on the forward strand.
ATCCAAAAAGGGTGCCCAAGAAAAAGAGCAAACTCACAAAGAATACGGCACCTCTAGCGGCCTGACGTTCTTTAGCGTATAATCCTGGACTAATAAATCGCCAAACTTCCCAGAATATATAGGGGAAGGAAGCGATAATACCCACCACCAAAGAGGAAGTGATGTGCATGGAAAACTGCCCCGTCATTTGACGGCTTTGCAGGATAAAGGGGAGTTCTGTGATACAAAGCACAGGCGTGTTGAATATTTCAGCCAACTCGCAGAGCATGCGATAGGTAAAGAAATCAACCCTCGAAGGGCCTAGGATGATTTTACCAAACACTATACTCTTTGCCAAAAAGGCTGCTACCGTAAATACCAAAATAGCAGCAACTGAGCGCAGCAGATGCCACCTCAGTTGCTCCAAATGGTCCAAAAAGGACATGCCTTCGTCTTCCTCTTCTTCTCTATACTGATCTAATGCCACTTTGAATTTGAGCGATTAATACAATGGGAATTGAACCATCCATTCGTTGACTTGGGACTTGATGCGTGCTAAAGCAGCCTCGTCAGCATGATTTACCAAGGCATCATCGATCAAGGCTACGATTTTCTTCATATCCTCTTCTTTCAAGCCTCTTGTGGTGACTGCAGCTGTTCCAACACGCATGCCAGAAGTTACAAACGGTGAGCGCTTATCGAAAGGAACCATATTTTTATTGATGGTGATATCTACTTTGCCCAAGGTTTCTTCAGCTAATTTACCTGTAAGCTCTTTATTGCTCAAGTCAATTAACATGAGGTGGTTGTCCGTACCTCCAGAGATCAATTGATAGCCACGGGCTACAAACTCCTCCGCCATCACGGCCGCGTTTTTCTTCACCTGCACTACATACTCCATATATTCGTCTGAAAGTGCTTCTTGGAAAGCAATTGCTTTAGCAGCGATGATATGCTCCAATGGGCCACCTTGTGTACCAGGGAAAACACCGGAATCCAGCAAGGATGACATTTTTCTCAACTCACCTTTAGGAGTCTTTAAGCCAAATGGATTATCGAAATCTTCTCTCATCAAAATCAAGCCACCTCTTGGACCTCTCAAAGTCTTATGCGTAGTAGTAGTGACGATATGACAAAATTCCAATGGGTCATTTAACAAACCTCTTGCAATCAAACCTGATGGATGAGATATATCAGCCAGTAACAAAGCACCAACTTGGTCAGCGATATCTCTCAAACGCTCATAATCCCAGTCACGGCTGTAAGCGGAAGCTCCGCAAATCAATAACTTAGGTTTTACTTCTAAAGCTTTAGCTTCTACCTTATCATAATCAATCAAGCCGGTTTCCTCTTCTACTCCGTAGAAATGCGGCTGATAGAGTTTGCCCGAGAAGTTTACGGGAGATCCATGGGTTAAGTGTCCACCATGTGCCAAGTCAAAACCCAAAATGGGGTCACCTGCATTCAATACTGCCAAGAAAACGGCTGCATTTGCCTGAGCACCGGAATGCGGTTGCACATTTGCCCAGCTTGCTCCAAAGAGTTCTTTCGCACGATCAATCGCCAACTGCTCGATTTGATCTACCACTTCACATCCACCATAGTAGCGCTTGTTAGGAAGTCCCTCGGCATACTTGTTGGTCAACACACTGCCCGCTGCTTCCATCACCTGTTTGCTGGTGAAGTTTTCAGAGGCTATCAATTCAATACCTGTTTTTTGACGGTTTTCTTCTTTGGCGATAAGGTCAAAAATGACTTGATCTCTTTTCATGGACACGATTTTTAAAAGGTTGCCCAAAATTAGTTTTATTCAATGGATAATCCAATTCAATGAACAGTTAATCCACCACTCATTTCACGCCACGAGCGCTACGATTGATCGCAACGCTCGCAAGAGGAGGTGGTCCACAGATTTCGCAGATTTACACAGATTTGATGTTGTCGAAGAATGGTTCAAGTCTATAGACTTGGACCCAAACTAATTGAAGTCTTCA
>NZ_JBSZCK010000010.1:0-28704 GCF_054166905.1 Mongoliitalea sp.
AGAAGAAAACGAAATATTAACCAAGAAAAACAATAACTTTAACGCGAAGTAAGTCCACTATTCCTGACCAAAAAACTACTTAACTCCGGGGGGTCAATTTGCAGCGCTGATAGGGGGTCACTTTGACCGCTGTATGCAATTTACTGATTATACTTTTTCAATTTCATACACTTTCCATTTGTCGCCATCGCCTGTGTAAACCGCTTTTGCTGAGACATAGCAGTCGTTATCAATATTATATTGATATAATGTTTTAATAGACACATAACAATTATTTATAAATGCAAACCCTCCGTCTTTTATTTCTAAATCCCCTGTTATTGTTTTTTGTAAGTCTTTATTTGTTTCATCAGTCCTTTCAAAAATCAAAGGAATAAGTTTCTTTTTCCCTGTTTTATCTTTTTTGACTACAAAATACACTTTTAAAAAATCGCCAACTTTTGGTCTAATTTCAGTGTCACTAAAAAAACCAATACCAGTCAATAAACCTTTCCCAAGAACAAAGTGGAATAATTTTTTACTGTAATTTACATCGTCAACAACGACAATTCGATTTTTGAAATTCTGAATTGCTGTTTGTTTGTCGCATTTAGTTATTTGAATCGGTAAAAGCCTTTTCTCGTCTTTTATTGTTTTTGAATATTGATGGAAACTTATATAGTCACCTTTTTCAAAAATATCTTTGTCATATTTTTGGAATAATTCATTGCTTGTATTACTAATGATATGGAGAATTTGTTTTTCGTTATTAACATAATCTATAAACCCATATTCAGTTTGCAGTATTGACCATTTTTCCTTTTTAGATTTCTCCGCTATTAGTGGAAAATGCTTGTATTCTATTTTAAGTTTTTTTCGGAATATGGATAGCTTATTTTTAACTTCCTTCTTTACTTCCTGCTTGTGAAGTTTAAACTTTAATATGTCTCCTAACTCACAATGTTTTAAGACTTCAAAGCGACTTTTATTAATTGTAAAATCTATCGATTTCCCATCTGTAAATGTTAAACGTTCTCTTCCTTTGTCGTCTTTTCTTTTATCAACCAAAACAAGTTCTGTCCAATCAAAATTAGCATAAGCGAAGTTTTCGGCAAAAGAAATATATTTTTTGTATAGTTCTTTATTGTCTTTTAAACTTAGTTTAATTGAACTTGTTTTTTTGTGTAATTCGTTAAAAAGTGATGACAATTTCCAACCTTTTATTTCTCTATGTTTCTTGTATGCTTCAAGTTCTACAAATGCATTTTCTAAAAGATCTTCGTCAATTAACGCTTTTGCTAAATCTAAATGAATATCGCCTAAAAAATCTTCGTTTTTTTCTAAACTCAATGCTTTTGACAACATCCCGATTTTTATAGAGTTATCGGATATGAAACAATTTGAAAACTCTTGCCACACATAATGTTTATCTGCAAGTTCCAAAACAAGTTGATTGTATATTTTGATTGCTAATTCTAATTCGTTGTTTTTTAAATGTAGCAATGCTTTTTGTCGCAATAACCATTCATCATTAGGAAATAATTTGATTGCTCTCTCATAAGGCTCAATAAGCCACGAATTATTTTGTTCAGATCCTTGAGTTTTCAGAATTTCAAAAGCCTTTTTTATTGACTTAATTGCCAGAGGTTGGTATGTATTTTCATCTTTCTTGGTTACTTCCCAATCTTCATTTCTTAAATTTGATGGATCCCAACTTTTAAAAAAATCAAGAAATCGCGACTCATCATTTTCTCTCATAAATCTTTCAGCAAGATTTAGAATTTCAGAATGCCATTTTGATTGGCCGTATTTTGAATAATTGGCATTGTAATGTTCAAATAACTTCCATAAATCCGAAAATCTACTTTCCTTTTGAGCATTAAATATATTCCAAAAGAATGTTTCTCTAAAAAAATCTAAAATTGTTTCTCTTGTAATTTTCATAATTCAAAAAGGTAATTTACCAAAGTCTGAAATCGATTTATTGCTTAAGATTTTACTAATTAATACTTCGTCAATGTCAAAAATCGTATCAGTATTTACGAACTCTCTACAAATCCTTGAAATTAATGAGGGTATTTTATCACCATTTTGATTAGTTCCATCGTGTAAATCATCATAACGTAAGTTTTCAGGTTTCCACATAAGGAAGAATTTATAAAAATTAAAATCGCTATGTGTTTTTGAATAATTCAAAGCAAAATTTAAAATCATAGAATGGAGCATTGAAGGTCTTTCATTCTTTAAGTTCATATAATCCCTAAAAAATGTTCTTACCTCAATCGATGAAAGGTTACTTTCTTCTGCTTTTATGTATCGGTAGATTACCCAACCGTAACTTTCGTGATGTAATTCTGTTAGTTTATTTTGATCAATCAGGTTTTTAAAAATCGCTAATGCTTCTTTATAATTTCCGTTTTTGCTTAATTCTTCTGCACTTTGAACCTCCAAATAATTAATGTCAATCTTTGGGCGGAGAAAGTTTTTTTGATTTTCAATTATACCATCATTATAACCTTGAAAGTCTATCTTAATTAATTCGCTATAATAAACTCCTGCTTGATTCAAGTTTTTTTCTGCTATATAGTATTTACACAAATCTATTAGAACCCAAGCAAATGCTTTTTGAATCCATTCGTCTGAACTGTCCTCAGAGTATAGGTTTTTTGCTATATTTAAAGCATTATTTAATTTGTTCAGTTTTTCAATCCCTGATAAACTCTGTGCCTCTTTTCGCAATTCAAAAACAGTTTTAGAATCCATAAATTAAACTTTTTACTCTCTCTAAAATTACTTCAGAAGATTTTTCCAAAACTTCAATTTTTGTAAAAAATCCTTTTGTGTGATTTTTTTCACTTTTACCGAACCAAAATCTTAAAGTCAAACTTTCTTTTTCGCAAGATGCACGAAAAATATCTTGATTATTATGGCTTTGTAGTATTTTAAGGTTAATGTTTTCATTCTTGCAATTTTCTATCCAGGCAGAATATATTTCTTCCCGAAAATCTTTCGGTAATTCTGGGTTGTCATCTGATATTGAAGAGACGCTTTGTTTTTGCTCAAAACAATCTTCAATACACGATTTTACAATAATTTCACCTGCTCCATTAAGGCTTTCAATACGAATATTTCCAACAGCAAATTTATCCTTTGCACCTTTGTTGTCAATATTTAAAATCAATTGTTTATTGTCGCTTTGAGGGATAGAGTAAAGAGCTTTTGTCAAGTATTCAGAATATTTTTTTGAGTTTTCAAGTAAATAACCATTTTGTTCCAACAATTTTGAAATTTCACAAATAGTACCTATTACATTTTTGTTTTCAATTGATTGAACTTTCTCTGCATATTTTGTTTCAACTTCGTAATTTTCAAAAATGAGGAATTGTTTTGATTTTATGGAATAGCCACTTACAGAACTGTCTTCGAATACACAGTCCATAAAAGGATTTATTATTTGAGCCGAGGTAATATTGACTATTTTACCTGTAGTAATTCCACTATACAACCAACGAAAGTAACTATCATTCGTGATGCCGTCATTTTCCTTACGGTGTCCTTTTATAATGATTTCGTTATAATTCGAACCGATTGCTTTATGAACAGTTATTGCCCAACCGTATTTAACAAAAACAGCATTTACAAATGGGTCAGTATCCTTGATTTGAAAAAATAGCTTCTTAGAGTATTTTTTGTAGTAGTTTGAAATCAAACTTCTTGAATTTCTGCTTGTTTCAACTTTTCCCTTCTTGTCGTTAGGTAAATTATAATTCTTGACAAGTATTTTTGTTGCTTCTTTTTCTTCTTTAGAAAGCTCGATATATTGGTTATCCCGTAATAATTGTTTGTATTCTTGACTGTCTTCAAATTTTTGCTTTTGTTTTTCATCGTTAATTTTTGCATTTACAAAAACTCTAAATGCAATTTGTTCTTCTTTTATTAAACCGTCTTCGCTGTTAAAATAATTGTCCAAAATCCAAATGTCAGTTTCTGGTGAACCTACCAAACTCAAACATTTTACATTTATTTTGGTAAAAGATAAGATTATAGGATTTTGTGATTGACGAATTTTAATTGGTTCTTGATGAGACTCTTTAACGGCAAGCACGGTCAAAAACATTCCATTTACGATTCGTCTTGGAATTTGGAAACCACTATCATCGGGAATAGAAACATTGTTATTTACGATTAGTAAATCACCTATCCCCAAACTTTCTCCATTCCTAAGACATTGTTTTTTAATCCACTTATTAGTTTTCAAGCAATCCTTTTTCGAATAGAATAAAACAGCATTATCTGGTTCATTAGAAAATGGCTTAGAAAACCATAAATGTAAATTTTGAATTCTTTGTTTATCGTCTTGTAAATCTAATAGTGAACTTTCATCATAACTGTAATGCAAATTATTAAAAAGTGATTTTTCAATACTTGTTGCTAAATCAGTTCGTAATTTTTCTTTACCATCTGAATATTTGTTGTCTATCGGTTTACGGTAGTGTTTAATTTTATCTTTATTGTATAATTCAGACAAGGTTTCCAAGTTCAATGCGGAATCCTCGTCTTTTCCAAATGTCAGAGAATAAGGGTCGCCAATAAATACAATTTTACGTTCACTTTGAGGATTGAGAAATTTGATAACATCTTCTAATAGTCTACCTGAACCAAACCTTAATAGCTCAGATTGACTTAAACTACGACTTATTAAATGTGCTTCGGCAACTACAATCAATGCCTTCTCATCAATATCTTTGCTTGATTTTAATGGAATAACTTCTAATAATTCTTCTTGTTGTTCTTCTTTGTCGGAATTTTCATTTTGCCCTTCAATATCTGAACCGCCATAAATAATACTATAAATTCCTTCTGTTTCTATATTACTTCGTCTTTGGATTTTCTTACTTATTCTTGCAGAGTGTGACCATTTTTCAATTTGGGGGATATTGTGATTTACAGCTTCGTTAGTAATAAATCGCAACCAAGAATCTCTATCTTCAACATCCAAGGATTCTAAAACGAGAATGCCACCATTTTCTTCCTTGAGAAACTTAACGATATTGTTCTCAACATCATTGTCAATTACTGTTAACTGCTTTTCAATGATTTGTTCAGGTACAGGAATTTCAATGTTTTTAATCCATTTTTCGGCTGGGAAAATACTTTTAAAAACTATTGTATTTTCTTCTTTGTAAGAATTATCACTTGCAAAGTCATAGAGAAAATTACCTAAGTCTGATTCTTGGATAAGTTTGTAATAGGGTAGATTTCTTGGAACTTCATTATGAATTTCAATTGGCCCAGAAAAAATATTTGCAATGCAAACTCTTGCGGGGTTTAAGCCTTCAAAGTATTTGTTTTTCTCAACTAATTCTCTAAAGGCATTGCGATAAGAAACCAATTGTCTAAATGGATTAATAAAATTAGCCCCTGCTTTTATTTCTAATCTACTTCTGTCCTTTGGACTTTCATTATGCCACTTTGATGAATGGAATTCATTTTCATTTGGAGGTAATTTGATTATTCCTTTATAATCTTTGAAATCAATCAGAATTAGTCCATTGTTATAATATAAAATGGCATCAGCACGAAAACGAGAATATGATTCATTGAATGGATTTCCAATCAATAAGCCATTATAGCCAAACTTTTCAAAAGTTGCGTCAATTATATTTACAACTCTACGAAACTGTTCATTTTCGTGGGTATGTACCGTTCTGTTATTTAATATTTCAAGCATTGTCAGAGTCTAGTTGTTATCGTGTACGTTGGGGCTAAAGCAAATGTGCTGCATTGCGGTAGCTTTATGCATGGGTATGCAGGTCTTTTGATTTTGCAGAAGCGTAGTCATCTTGTCTTTGATTTTTCTTTCCGTTTATTCTCGGTAGTGTCATCTTAAGGTTGAGCCATAATTTCTTTATAAGTCCGGAAAACCAGACTTAGCTAAAATACCATTTTTAAATCTTAAAGAATTTTTAGCCCAAAACTAACCATTCCCTTTTAAACAAAAAATACCTCGATCACGGTATTTTTAGGTTTTTGTAGAATTTTGAAAATCCATATTTTTAAACTACAAACCCATCGACCAAGCTATGCCAGCAAAATTCAATTGTGAGGATCTTGGAATTGATACGCGAAAGAGAAAGAGGAATTATTTTTCTGTAAAAGATGAAATATAGAATACCTACAATGTAGGAACCTAATGGCTATGCCTGGACTGTTTCCGCAACCGGCTCGGAAGGGAATTCACCAAAGATGATTTTAAAGTCTGCTAGTTTTTATTTTCCAGCTCAGTTGGTTTTGTTGTTTTATTTGACAATTTTATCATCAATAAAAAGTCAATAAAATTAACAATGGAAATATTTGAACTCGTACAGGCATTGGAAGAACGAGAAGTTCAGATTGAAAACAAGCTTCAAAAGTTGGTTGAATCCAATGCAAACCCCTTCCCCATGGGCAGAATTGAAAAGGGGAAATTACTCTTAAAGTTAATTTATGAATTCAAGAAGTATGTGGAAGAAGATGATTTCATCCAAGCCGGAATGAGGTTACGAGATTTGGAATTAGAGGGCTTGGTCATTTATCAAAAGAAATAAGAATATATCATTCAACTCTCATGTCCATCCGACAAACCCCTTCCCATGCTTATCTTAGGTTGTAGGCTTATATTCTTCCAAGCTTGATAGCAGGAGCTGGTAACAATCTTTTTGCTTATGAGATTGGATTCTTTTGAACAGGTCTTTGAGTCGGTCAAAGTCCTTGATTTTCTTCTTTTTGCAATTGGCCATAAATGAATATATGGCTGCTGTAATTTTTGTTGCTTGGTGTGAATGGCAAAACGATGCTTTTCTTTCTAGTGCCGAAAAGCTCAGGGCATTTTCGACAAGGTTGTTTTTGATTTTTTTAACTGTTCGTCTATGGCATATGCACTCAGTCCAGCCCACCTGGTGTAGGCACACTCACCATTCCTCAACCCTTCCAGAATCTTTTTTCCTCAACAATAAGGTACCGGTATGACCAAGTGTATTCATTGCCAAATTCACTTCCAATCTATTCTCCGTGGAATCCCCATCTTCACTGATGGTAATACCCGCTGCAATTTCTCTGTAGAGCAGGAATACCTTGTGAACAAATGGCAATAAAATATCTGAATTGTAGATGTCTACCAAAAAAGGTAATTGAATAGCAGAACGCTTGGAAGCAGAGGCGCTTGTCATCATAGCAACAAAAACTGGAATCTTGGTTTCTTTGATAAAGCGATTTAGCTTTTGATAGAAATCTGCATAATTTTTAGATGCCAAATATGGCTGAGAAACAATGCTGAAAAAATCATCGATAATCAGATAGGAAACCTTTGCCGACTTAGCTTTGGTAAGTACCGCATCCAAGCTATCAAAATCATAGGCTACAATCACTTTTTGCTGAAACAAGCGTTTGATATCCGCAACTCTGTCCACTAAAATATCCTCATCCCACTCATCCAGAGGTTTCACTGAATCTTCAATGATTGAAATCAATTGCTTTGTCATATGACGTTGGTCTGACCGCGGAGCTATAAACATTCCCTTATATTCTTGGTAATAGGAAAAGTTAAGCATCAGGTTCAGGAGAAAAGAAGTTGATCCATGATTAGGCCTTCCGGAAACCACAATTAACTCTGCCCCAAATCCATCATCAATCAGCTTATCCAAGCTTCTGATACCCGTGGATAAGGTCTGAGGTGTTCCCGACTGATCAAATAACTGGTTAAAAATCTCATGGAAGGACATAATTTGAGGGTTTGAAAGTGAGTTTTAAACCCTATGAAGATAAGGATAATAAATAAAAACTGGAGCATTTAAAAGTCTCTGAAAGGCTTTCAATTTTAATTATTTCATAACCAGCAGTCTAAACTTTCAACAATACCCACTCCGAATTCATATTGACTTTCTTGTTTAAGGGGTCAGCATGCTCCGGAATATCATTCAAACTCCAAAACCACATCTTCTTTAATCAACCCGTCCACATGGATGGTTGGCAGTAAGAGATTATTGAATTCAGTATTTTCGGTTTTTGCATGAAGGACTCCTCTTGCTGTACCTACCGTTATAATAGCTATATGACAAGCAAAACCTCTTTCTACCACTATGGCTGTTTTGTCCTTGTTCAGAAATCGACCCCAAGCCTCTTGATCGATCTCAAAATGACAACCAACTTCTAGAACAAGAAAAGCAGCTTTCTTCTGTAAAAATCTGATTTTGAGAAAAACTCCGATCATTCTTTCCTCAATGCTGTACCTAAATCCCAGGCCCAGTTCTAAATTAACATCCCTCTTTGGCTGAAAATTTTCTTCCAAAATGGCAAACTGCTCCGTAGAGATGTTTTTTAATAAAAAATTTACTTTAGTTTCCATAACCATACTCAGATAAAGGCTCTGCAACCATCATATAATCACTTTCCACCTCACTTACTTTGTATGCTTTGATGTATTTAGTTTGAACTTTTGATTGGCTGCTTGTATTAGCCAACTTTTCTTTCACTTTTATAGGCTCGAGCTTCATCTTTAATGTAATGGTTTTTTCAACTTGCTGATTTTGTCTATTCTTTTCCGGGAAGGTAGTAGTTACTTCCTTTGCTGAGGATGACTTGATTTCAATCAGGTTAATTGAAAGAACATTTTCAAGCTTCCCAATAGTATCCAAGGTTAGGTTCTCCTGCCCCTTAAGGAGTTTATTGACATACTGTGCACTTACACCCAGCTTTTCTGCCAATTCCACCTGCGTCATTTTCTGAGCTTTAATAGCTGTCAAAACCTCAATGGCTATATCAAAAGACCTATCCAGCCAATGTCGGTTTTCTTTCCTCCATTGAGCTTTTTTCAGCCAGCCTTCATCCTTCTTTGCATTGCTGAAAAGTCGCTGAATTTTGTTGTCGTTTGTCATTGTCTTGGGTTATTATTTGGTAGTGAAAAAGTCGTCTATATCTATTTCTGCCTCTTCGAGATATTTTTTGGTGATATCAAGTTTTTCAAGTTCTTGTTCTGTATGCGCCCGGCCATGCATTTTCTTGGTGAGTTTAATGGTCCCGCCACTGACTACGAACTTATTCAAATCCACCCGGATGGCATAGACTCTTATCCAGCTCTTTCTCGAAAGTCCATAAGCTTTATCTCTTTCAAATCCACGGTGATCTATTTCGTTATCTGATAAAGGTTCAAATAGTGTAGATAAGGTTTCTCTTGGATTTTCAACCCCACCTTCAGCAAGCTCAAGGATTTTCTCTTCAAGCTCTTGCGCTTCTTTTCTTGTCCTGTTTAACGCTTCTTTTATACTGATGTTTCCATAAAATCCACTTTGAAGATCGATTTGATTTGCTTCAAAGAACTCAAAGAGCTCTACTGGATCATTGAAAAAATCAAATACCCTTTCAAATTCATGTGTTTCATAGGAATCGTATTGAACTGAAGCCAACGCACCTTTTACAATTGCAAAGATATCAACAATTTTCATGAAATCAACTTATAAGTTTATTTTTAAATAATTTCCCATTCTATTTTCAAAAAGTTGTTCGCTTCTAAAACTCATTCTCTTTTTTATTTCTTCAATCATTTGATCATGTTTTTCTACAATTTGATCTTCAGCATTAAAAATAACATTACGCTAAATCCTTCGATTTTATCGAGATTTTGAATTAAAACTAAAGAATTTCACACGAGATTCACAATACAGGCTGAACTTGTAATTCAACTATAACTTTAAATCATCTCACTTTTGTCATTTTGTTCAGTACTAAGAATTTGATACATTAGTTAAGTTTATTTTTCAATCAATTTAAAAAGTATGACAAAGGTAAAAGTATTTGAATTAGGCGCTGAAGGAGGAGGATTGAGTATTTGGAGAACCGAAGAAAACGGGGAACATCTATTTTTATATAAAAAATCATAACATGGAAACCTATAGAGAGCAAATCATCGAGTGCATCAACGGCTTATGGCAGGCACGTATCAATGTATTTGGAAGTATTCTCAGCATTGCCATGACGCACCATATGAAAGACATCCACGACTCCTTTGATATTGGAAATGTATTTGAATTTGAATATGCCCACTTTGAGGATATCGAAGATGAAAGTCTCCAACAATTAATCATACTCTCCAAAAGCATGGACGACACCATCAATCACTTGATGCATGTGAATGGGATTGGAAAAGATGAGGTGGACCTTGATTAAGACACCTCACCCTTTTTAATATCCAGGATATTTCAAATGCCAATCTTCATCTTCACTGAACGTGCCACTTTTACACCCGATGCTTAAGTCTTCACCGATTTCTTCCACGATATCTTTATACAGTAAATTTTCTTTCCATTCATGTGGGATGTGAGCCTGTCCCACCATTAAACCCACTAAGTTGCCTGTGATCGCTCCTGTACTGTCTGAATCTCCGCTATGGTTGATGGATACAGTGACTGCTTTTCTAAAATCATGAGGGTAATGCAAGGCACAAAGTAAAGAAATGGCTAATGCTTCTTCTGCCACCCATCCTTCTCCAACCTTTTGAATTTCAAGGTGTGTGATATCTTGATTGATATGTCTTCTATGAATATCAAATGCTTGTTCTATTTTTCGATAAAGTTCTTCATGACCTTTCCATTTTTTCAATAGTTCGAGGCCATACCGAATAGCTGTCTCCAAACCTAACCCATTCGATAAATCCGCAATGATAGATGCCAATAATCCACCACTTAAATAGCCTGAGGGATGTCCATGAGTAATGGCTGATAACTTTACACCTTCTTCGAATGCTACTTCCCTGTCATGATTAAAAATCAATCCTGCTGGCGCAATCCGCATGACTGTTCCACATCCTTTACTATCATTGATAGGTGATTCAATGGTTCCCATCCTGCCACTTTCCAAGGAAGTTAGGCAGGAATTTCCAGGGAATCGTTGCTTGTATAATTCTTTTCTTCTGATAAGCCATCCCTCTTCAAAACCATAGATGTTTCCTGAATCAGCAACAGTATACCCCTGTGTTTTGAGCCATCTTAGGTAGGAACGGTATGTAAGTGTCGTTTGGCCTCCACCAATCCCCTTGATAACGGACCTATGCAAGGCACGTAAAAGTCCTTCTGCTGTAAACAGCAACATTTGCGTGTCATCTGTGAATTCTCCTTTTCCTTTGGGATGTTCCACATAAGACTGCACGCCTTCACATCCATATTTCTTAACTATTGCCTCATAACTTAAAAATTCAATAGGTGCCCCCAACGCATCACCGATAGCACCGCCCAGTATACAGCCCAAATACCTATCCCTTTTTTTCTCCTCCTTTGAAAGTAATTGAAGTTGTCCTGTAATTTTTTGATTTGCCTCATTTGCAATTAGAATATCACTGAATTTTAACCCAAATTCCTTTTCTATGAAATAAAGCGTGGGAGCCTGATTATCTAAGGAGGCTTTTACTAATTGTGTGGTAAACAAACCACTTTTTTTCTTCCAAGCAGCGCTTTCTTTATCCACTGCTTTGATCCAATCAACCCGAACAAGAAACTCTGAGTTTATATTTTCAGAATTTTCAAAAATGCCGGGCTGCTTCAAGTGGTAGTTTTTTAAAGGCCGTTGGTTGACCACAAATTCATTCACCTTGACAGCCTTTTGAGAAACTTTTCCCACCCCTACATAGCCGTAGTTTTCCAAATAGGCAACAACAACATCTCCGGCTTCAAGCATTTTTATAGGGTCACTCCATTTTGGATGTTGCCCGGCAGACAAGAAACCGTATTGCTTACAATCTTCCCAACAGCGATGGTTACCTTCTCCGACATTTACGTAATAAAGACCATTTTCAAAATCAAACCCTAAAAGGTTTACATGAAGTTTATTGTGGGGCCTGAACTTTTCAGCAAAATGCCCAGATGATTTGTTTGTCAAGATTTTACCTAACTTCCAGATCAAGGTTTTTTCCACTAAGAGTGCTTCCTTTTCAGTTAGCCCTTTAGCTATTACTTTTATAATAGGCTCCAGACCTTCCTTTTTGATTTCCCGGATGATTTTTGTTTTTCCAGAGTCATTCTCAGCATTTTCATCAAATTTCAAATGCGCTTCCTTACGGCTTCCTTTGCCTTTACCGTAGTAAAACTCTTCATAGTTTCTTGGGTCTATATAGACGTACACATAAAAATTTTCCATTTCAGTCGTAGTAGTTTAATTAAATTGAAATGAACTTATTTACACATAAACAAAATTCGTTTGTTCTAAATGTTCTTCCTCATTTAGCTGGTAAGCTACAAGCTTTCCTTCCTTAGCCACACTATAATCCAAGCAACAAATGTTTCTTTTGTACAAAGAAGGTTCTCCCTTCAACCAGTAATGACCGAAAAAAACTTTTTTCTCATGGCCTTGATAGTAGTCTGTTGAATTCAATTTTGCTACTTCGATTGATTGATCCGGTAAATCCTCCATAGGCTCTACACTGATGGTTTTATAAGTCATCTCGGAAGGATTTTCCCACCATTTCATTCGTATATCAGTTCTTCGTATTCCATCCTTATCATGAAAATCAAGTCCCTCGGGCAAGCTCAATTCCTTGCCTTTTAAGGTTTGCTCAATGGTTTCATTCAATCGCGTCCCTTGTTGTACAGACGTATAAATCAAATCATCCGTCAATCGATCGTTCACCAATGTTTGCCTTAGAAATTCTATAGCGCTATTGTCCCAACAAGCATGAACGGCTCTAAAAGTATCTGCTTCGTAATAAAGAGGTAAGGTTTTAAACCATTCCAAATAATCCTCATACTCCTTCTGTCTATTTTGGAATTGCTTCAATGTATCATAATGCTGTACAATATTTTTGATTACGTGTTTTCGAAGGTGCCCACCTTCTGTATCTTGAAAATGGAAGCAAAGTGCATTGTATTCGTGATTACCCATCAGTGCAATCGCATGTTCACTTTCAACCATGGATCGCACGATTTGAAGTGTTTCTCTGATTTTAGGTCCCCTATCAATGTAATCCCCAACGAATAGTACCTTTCTTTCAGGGTGAGCATACACCCCACTTTTTTTCGCATAACCCAATTTAAGAAGCAACGCTTCCAATTTGTCAGCATGCCCATGAATGTCTCCTATGAGGTCTATCATTCTTCTGTTTTTATATTGTTTTAATTTATATGCAAGGAAAGCAATTGTGTGCCCTCAACTAAAAAAAAAGTCAAGTAACCGCTTTCTTAGAAAGAGCATAGACGACATCCTCCAACACTTGATACATGTGAATGTGAGTGGAAAGGATGAGGTGGATATTGGATTGAAGTGATCGTTTAACTTGGAAGCTAAGACTCCTCTTTCCTATCCAAATCAAACTCGTCCACTACAGATAAATATTCATCCATACTTATCCCCAACATACTGATGATTCTTTCTACGTCAAATCCCAGCTTTCTATAGCCAGCAATGCAAGACCACGCCAAATACCTTTGGGATTGCTCCGTTTCATCTAAATACATACCATCGTCTCCAGATTCTATTTCCATAAGTTCATTAGTTTTAAAGATGCTTGATAATGGTTGCCTGCGCTAAAAATTATCTTAGAACCCTTCTGCTACCCTTTTGAGAAGTATATACTCTCAAGTTAAAAATTCAACTTTTGTAATCAAAACAGCGCTAAGCATATTGACATAAAATGTCATAAAATTTTCAAATATGTGAAGTACGAGCTTCATATATCCAAATTATTTTTCCTTGTTGTAGGGTTGAACAACTTGTAAGGAAAATAACGAAACGTTCTTATGTCTTGGAAATGCAGAGAAGGAGCGGACCGAGCGTTAAGAATTGCTCCGGTGGTCCCGATTGCTATCGGGATTAGCGAGGGGCCAGGTTGCAGGGGGACCGAGCGTTAAGAAACAGTCCAGTGGCCTGTTTTAGCGAAGGGCCAGGTTGTAGGGCTGGACGACTCGAAATGAAACTAACGAAACGTTCTTATGTCTTGGAAATGCAGAGGAGGAGAGGACAAGCCGTGGAGAAAATGTCCGGTGGTCCCGATAGCTCGGGATAGGTTTGGGCCAGGTTGCAGGGGGACCGAGCGTTAAGAAACAGTCCAGTGGGCTGTTTTAGCGAAGGGCCGGGTTGGTGGGCTGGACGACTCGAAATGAAACTAACGAAACTTTCTCATGTCTTGGAAATGCAGAGGAGGAGAGGACAAGCCGTGAAGAAAATGTCCGGTGGTCCCGATTGCTATCGGGATTAGCGAGGGGCCAGGTTGCAGGGGGACAGAGCGTTAAGAAACAGTCCAGTGGGCTGTTTTAGCGAAGGGCCGGGTTATAGGACTGGACGACTCCTAATAAAAATAACGAAACGTTCTTATGTCTTGGAAACGCAGAGGAGGAGAGGACAAGCCGTGAAGAAAATGTCCGGTGGACATTTTTAGGCTTGGGCCAGGTTGTAGGGCGGCTCCCGACGACTCGAAATGAAAAAAGCCAAGCATAGCTTGGCTTTTTGAATGCAGAGGAGGAGGGATTCGAACCCCCGGTACCTCTCGGTACAACGGTTTTCAAGACCGCCGCGATCGACCACTCTGCCACTCCTCTAAATTGGTCTGCAAGCAGATGACTGCCTTACGGATTGCAAATGTACGGGTAAACAAACAATTTACAAATACATCCCAGCTTATATTTTCAATCTATTTCTAACCCATTGATTTTCAATTTTATTTTTTTCTAATCAAAAGCCATAACATCAAAATATGGGCTCAGCAACTTAAAATGGCAAAAACACAGGAATCAGGAAAATACTCAAGATTAATATCAGAATCGTAAACGGCACCCCCATCCGTACAAAATCCCCAAAAGCATAATTTCCAGGAGCTACCACCAGCGTATTGACGGGTGAAGATACCGGCGTCATGAAGGCAGACGATGCCGCCAAAGTCACCGCCATCGCAAAAGGATAAGGCGAAACACCCAACTCAATCGCCATAGAAATGGCGACCGGTGCCATCAGGACAGCTGTAGCCGTATTGGATATAAATAGTCCCAATACTGCCGTAATCAAAAACAAGGCGCCTATGCCTACTCTAGGAGCCGAATCCCCTACCAAATCCACTAAAACATCAGAGGCCAATTCAATCCCACCTGTTCGTTGAAGCGCTAAGGAAAATGGCATCATACCAACGATCAATACCAAACTTTTCCAAGAAATCGCATTATAAGCACTATTCATATCAATGATCCGGAACAACCCCATCAGCAATGCACCGATCAAGACAGCCAAGACATTCGGCATAATTCCAGTAACCATAGCTGCAACAACCAAAGTCAAAATCACTATTGCGTGTAAGCCTTTTGTGTGTGCAGGAAGCATATCATCAAACTCCGCAGGTAAGTGCAATAAAACCACATAAGACCTGTCATCTTGCTGAAAACGCTTGATGTCATCCCAGAAACCAGCAATTAACAAAGTGTCCCCTACTTGCATCTCCTCATCCAAAAATGTATCTTCAATCAAGCCATCTGCCCTCCACAAACCCAAAACCGTTACCCCAGAATCAGAACGCACACGGGCATCATGAATGGTCTGACCTACCAAGGGAGAATTGACAGGAATTATTGCCTCAGTCATTCCGAGCTCTTGGGATAAATCAGTCATATACCGCTTTCGATCTGTCAAGAGTAATCTTTTTAGTCCATACTGCTTGGTGAATTTGGAAAGTTGCACCCCTTGGTCTGCCACATCAAGTAGCAATACATCGCCTTCTTGTATGGCCATCTGTTTATTGGGACGGTGAAATACGGTCTGACGTTTATCTCTGCGTTCGATGGCAAACAAATGAAGGCCACGCTCCGAAAAATCCAACGCATCAAAATTTGATCCCAATAATTGGGAATCCTCCTGCACCTCCAAGCGGTACTGTCGCTGTCTAAGTTTGTATTTCTGTATCCAATCATCAATCGTTGGGCGCTTCCTTTTACTTTTCTTACCCGCATTTCGATCGGGAATAAACTTTCTTGCAAAAATCATGTAGCCTAACCCCATGATCAAAATAGCAATCCCGAACGGCGTAATTGCAAAAAATGAAAACCCATCCAGTCCCTGACGAACCAACTCAGAATTTACCACAAGGTTAGGAGCTGTAGAAATCAAGGTCATCATCCCGCTGATCAGTGCCGCAAAACTCAGCGGCATCATCAGTTTACTCGGTGAAATACCAGTATTTGAAGAGATACGTAAGACTACCGGAATAAAAATAGCCACAATTGCAGTAGAACTCATCACAGAACCCAAGCCTGCAACTGCCACCATCAACAATATTAATAGTTTGACTTCTTGATTTCCAGCCTTTTTATAAATCCAATCACCTATGTTTCGAGCCACACCTGTGCGCACCAACCCCTCACCCAGCACAAACAAAAGCGCAATCAACACAATATTAGGATCACTAAATCCAGTCAATGCCTCATCAATACTCAATATTCCTGTTAGTGGCAAGGCTGCAAGCATGATCATTCCAACCGCATCCATGCGAGGCTTATTTTGAACAAACATGATAATGGCTGAAAAAAGAAGCCCTAATACCAACAGTAAATCCCAATTCCATTGATCCAAAAGAAATAATTCGCTCATAACAGTTATAAAATTAGGTCTCCCCTTGAAACCAACTACTTTACCTACATGCCTGTGTAAAATCGGGGGGAGGAATCAAATAAGTTTTAAACATCAACAAAATTAAAACCCAAAGATTCACAATTATTCTAGAAATACCCTTGTAAGCACTTTCTAATTCCAATAAATTGTCCCAATTTAGAAGTCGTAAGTCATGATACAGTATTAAATTAGCCGTGAGAGTATTCCTAGTTACCTTTGCCTATTTCTTGATTTCTCTAAATACCTATGCACAAAAAGATAGGATTGATCAGTTGATCGAAAAAGCAATAGGTATACGGTACAGTTCAGTTGACTCCGCTCACTTTTTTATCGATGAAGCTGAAAAGCTAGCGAAGGAAAAGGGTCTTTTCCCCGAATATGAAGCTAAAATACTTATCCACCGAGCTGGTAATAACTATGTAGCAGGACGCTATGAAGCTTCCATGGCAGATTATAATAAAGCCTATGCATTTCTCGAAAACACCAAAGATCAAAAAACAGATTTGATTAGGGCTATCAATGGGCTTGGTCTGATCGAATTAGCGCAACACAATTACCAAGCAGCTGTCAATTACTGGGAAAATTGCCTGCTGCTTTCTTATGAAGTGGAGGATTCTCTAAGCATGATTCGCACTCATTTCAACTTAGGCTTAGGATTATCAGAACTCCAAAGATTCCCGGAAGCCATTGAGCAGTTAGAAAAGGCAATAAACATGTCAATTCTAACCAGCGACAAGGCCCATGGCATGATGGCTACCAACAGATTGGCTAATGTATTTTACCAATTGGACGATTTAGAAAATGCTTCCAAACTCTACCAACAAGTCCTTCAGCAAGCATCGGAATCCAATTACTGGGAGCTGTCTTTTGCAAATACAGGTATGGCGGAGGTCTTGATCAAAAATGAAAACTGGCCAGAAGCACTGACTTTTGGAGAACAAGGTTACACAAACGCAAAACTAGTAGGCGCATTTTGGGATAAGCAAAGAGCAAGTGCTGTATTGACCCAAGTATACGAAAAGCTGGAACAGTTCCCTCAAGCCTTAGCTTATGCCAAAATCAATAAGCAAATAGGAGATAGCTTGTATAGTCGAGAAAAAGCTACAGAAATTAACTTTTTAAAACTTCAATTGGCTAACTCCGAGAATCTGAAGCTTAATCAGGAAAAGGCAGCTATTCAGAAACAAAACAATCTGTATAGTTTAATTACTGGGATTTTAATCATATTTAGTACTTTGTTAGGAATCGGCACATGGCTGATTATCCGTAATAACAAACAAAAAAGTAGGTTAAACCAAGACCTAGCCTATGCCAACCAAATATTAGAAAACCAAAAACAACAAATTGAATTACAAAACTCTTCCCTCAACGATATCAATCAAGCAAAAAACAAACTCTTCTCCGTACTCTCTCATGACCTAAGAGCTCCACTCAACTCCATCAAACAGTTTATGGAGCTAGAGAAACAAAATGTTTTCTCCGAGCAAGATAAGGAAAGAGCAAAAGAATTGATGTATCAACAGGTCATTCAAACAGAACGCATGCTCAACAATCTCCTAGATTGGTCAAGATCTCAATTAGAAGGTTTACGGACTTCTCCTTCATCCGTAGATATCAGAAAAGAAATGTCAGCAATTATCCAACGGTTTGATCATCAGATTCAATTAAAGAAAATCACTATTCAACATATATTAGAGAATGTCCCCGAGTGCAGAGTAGATAAAAACCACTTACACATCATTCTTCAAAATGTATTTCACAATGCTATAAAATTTTCTCCTTTTAACGAAGAAATCAGCATTCGATACACTTGCGGAAACAATTTTACAACCATACATATACAAAACTTCGGGGAGCCTCTTTCTGAGAAAAACCGAAAATTATTAGAGTCCAACATCCAACTGAGTCAAAGTACCAATGGTACTGCAAATGAAGGGGGTTCTGGATTGGGACTATTCCTAGTAAAGCAATTTATTCAAATTAATGCTGGCATTTTAAAAGTCGAAAGCTCTGCCGATGCAGGGACCACATTTATCATCAGCTTACCAATAGCTACAGACCTTACACATCAAAATAACGCATCCGAAATGCCTGCATTGCAAAATTCCCAAGCTTAGCACTGAGCTTGTAATTGGCGACTGCACCCACTCCCGCACCTATCACAGGTATCAATTGCAGAAGCTTAACTAAGTCTAAATAATCTCTGTAGGCCAACTGAAAAGCCCTCCAATCAAACGCTTCAACATGATCTGGATACTTTCTTACATAGTCATTCCAGTTTTCAAGCAACTTGATGGTTTCGTTTCTGTTTTCTTGAGATGAAAATGTCAGCTTAAAGACATAAAGCAAAAAAATACGCTCGTGCAGATTTTTGGTATCATACCCATACAAACGGGCAATTTCAAAAAGCATTTTCATCTTGATCATCAAAAATGCAGGTAAATCAGCCAATCCCAACAAAATACCTCCAGCTCCAGTAACAGCGCCTTCCACACTAGCCGTCCGCTGATAAATAGTAATAGTTTCCTTTACTTTGCATTCACGCTCCTCTAAAGAACCTAGCACAAGTGGACTACCTGTGATATATTGATTGCCTAATAATACAGCCTTGACCATCTTTTCCATAGCATAAGTAATGGTCTGATGTATCTTCTCGGGTATAATTGTGTTAATTGCTTGTTGAGCACCCGAAGTGACTATACCCACTATACTAGGACGTTGGTTGACTTCCATAAGCCAGGCAGTCATTTCAGCTAAAGCAATTTGTTCGTAGGTAGCAACATTTTTCCCCATAGGGAAAGCTACAAAAAAATAAAATTCCTGCCTTGAATTATGGGCTAAATTCAAGACAGGAATTTTACTTAGGGACAAATTACGCGTAATTTTGGTTGTTTGACGAGGGATAATCTCGAACAAGCTTATTGCTAAACTCCTTCAAATAGGACTCCCCCAGATCCCTGACTACAATTACCCAATCCTGATCGAGGCGGAAGATACCTTTCTCAAAACAAAACTGAAAGCTCAAGTCATGAAAACCGAGATCAGTGTGGGTATGATACTTAAAATTGTAGCCCATTTCACACAATTTCAAAAAAGGAACTTTAACATACTCTTGACCATCTCTGAGAACAGTAGCTAAAATCCTTTGATTCGTTTTCAAGATGCTAAGGACGTTACGAACCTCCCCGCTATCCACCGAGCGCCTGTGATTATTGTGACTGTTTCTACAATAATCGTCACAAAACTTCTTATCAGACCGACCACGAACCAGCTTTCCGCAGTACAGGCAAAAACTTTTGATAGTGTACATGGTGTGAAAATTAGAATGTGAAAAACCATATGTTTATGTTTCAAACCTAAACAAATTATTTACCAAAAAAAATACCCAAATTTGGGTATTTTTTAATTAAACAGCATTGAATTTAGAATTAAATACGACATTTCCTATACAAAACAGAATTTTAATCAATTAAAAAAAAGACCGAGATTACGAATAATCCCGGTCTCCCACTATGGAAATTAAATTTCTTATCAATTATTAGCTTGATAAACCAACTCAAATCTATCTAACTGCATCACTTTTGTCCATGCACTCACAAAATCTTTTACAAATTTTTCCTGATTATCCTGCTGCGCGTATACCTCAGCAAGTGCTCTTAACTCAGAATGAGAACCGAAGATCAAATCCGCACGGGTAGCAGTAAACTTAGAAGTTCCTGTTTTTCTATCCAATCCTTCAAATTTCTCCTTGGTATCATCGATAGCTTTCCACTCTGTGCTCATATCTAGAAGGTTTACAAAGAAAGCATTGTTCAATTGTCCTTGCGCATCAGAGAAAACTCCATGCTTAGAGCCATCATAGTTAGCACCAAGTGCTCTCATACCCCCTACCAATACTGTCATTTCAGGAGCAGTCAATGTCAACAATTGTGCTTTATCTACCAACAATTCTTCGGTTGAAATGGTATACTGAGTTTTCAGGTAATTTCTAAAACCATCAGCAATTGGCTCAAGCAAATTCATAGACTCAATATCCGTTTGCTCTTGAGTAGCGTCCATACGGCCAGGTACAAAAGGTACCGTAATGGAATGACCTGCATTTGCAGCAGCTTTTTCCACAGCAGCAGAACCTGCCAATACGATCAAATCAGCCATAGAAATTTTCTTAGCTCCGTTTTTAGCATTGAAATCAGCCTGAATTCTTTCATAGACTGCCAACACTCTTTGTAATTCAGCGGGATTATTTACTTCCCAATCTTTCTGAGGAGCTAGACGGATACGGGCACCGTTGGCACCTCCTCTTCTATCAGAACCTCTATAAGTAGAAGCTGAAGCCCAGGCCGTAGACACCATATCAGAGATGGACAAACCAGAGTTTAACAACTGCGTCTTCAGTGCAGCAATGTCCTGCGTATTTACCAACGGATGGTTGACTGCAGGAATTGGATCTTGCCAGATTAAATCAGTTTTTGGAGCTTCAGGGCCAAGATAAGTAGTCTTTGGCCCCATATCTCTGTGCGTCAACTTAAACCAAGCTTTCGCAAATGCCTCATCAAATTCCTCTGGGTTTTCATAAAATCTTCTGGAGATTTTCTCATATACCGGATCAAATCTCATGGATAAATCTGTGGTCAACATAGTAGGTGTATGGCCTTTTTCAGCATCAAATGCATCTGGATATAATACCTCAGCATTAGTCGCCACCCACTGATAAGCCCCTGCTGGACTCTTTGTCAATTCCCACTCATGTTCAAACAAACTCTTAAAGTATCCAATCGACCACTTCGTAGGTGTCAAGGTCCAAATTACTTCCAATCCAGAAGTAATCGCATCTGCACCTTTTCCTGATTTGTAAGAGCTTTTCCAACCAAAACCTTGCTCTTCAATACCTGCTGCTTCAGGTTCTACACCAACATATTCAGCTGATGCCGCACCGTGCGTTTTACCCAAAGTATGTCCACCAGCAATCAAAGCAACCGTTTCCTCATCATTCATACCCATTCTGCCAAAAGTCTCACGGATATCATGAGCAGCCAATACTGGGTCAGGATTACCATTAGGCCCTTCAGGATTCACATAGATTAATCCCATCTGTACAGCTGCCAAAGGATTTTCTAACTTTCTACCTTCGGAGTAACGGGTATTATCTTCCAACCATTTGGTTTCTGAACCCCAATACACATCCAATTCAGGCTCCCACACATCTTCTCTACCGCCAGCAAAACCATAGGTCTCAAAACCCATAGACTCCAATGCCACATTACCGGCCAAAATCATCAAATCAGCCCAAGAGATTTTATTGCCATATTTTTGTTTAATTGGCCAAAGCAATCTTCTTGCTTTATCCAAATTAGCGTTATCTGGCCAGCTATTCAATGGAGCAAAACGCTGTTGTCCAGCTCTAGAACCACCTCTACCATCACCAGTTCTGTAAGTACCAGCACTGTGCCAAGCCATACGGATGAATAAACCTCCATAATGTCCGTAATCTGCTGGCCACCAATCCTGAGAATCAGTCATTAAATCTGTCAAATCTTTCTTCAATGCTTCATAATCCAAA
This sequence comes from Mongoliitalea sp., assembly GCF_054166905.1. Taxonomy (NCBI): domain Bacteria; kingdom Pseudomonadati; phylum Bacteroidota; class Cytophagia; order Cytophagales; family Cyclobacteriaceae; genus Mongoliitalea; species Mongoliitalea sp. Next base: position 22,148 of record NZ_JBSZCK010000010.1, read on the forward strand.
GAATTGAATTCTTGGATATAATCAAAGTTTTCACCCATTGGATTGGACAAAGAAGAATTTTGTCTCAAAATACCTAGATTCAACTGACTTGGCCACCAGTCGCTATTTTGTGCAGCACGTGCAGTGCTATGGCTTCTCTTGGTCGCTCCCGACCAGCCATCAACACTCGTTGGGTTCTTTTGCGCTTCTGCTCCAAAAACGAAAAGGAACAGTAACCCAAAAATTAAAATGGATTTTTTCATAGAAGTATAGTTATATATTAGATAATTCAATACGACAAAAATACATGCTGATGGCACCCCCTGAAAATTGAAAGAATCAATCAGTGATAGAGAAAAGCTTATGAATGTTAAAAAATCATATATGTATTCTATAACAAAAAAAAGGAGTCTCGCTCTTGGAAGACTCCTGAATTACAAATGTATAGCTAACAATTAATGGCTTCGAAATCCTACTTTTTTAAAGCTTTAAGCCTGCAGTAATGAAGAATGTTCTACCATCTGCCGGCATAATTCCCGGTCCCGGATATCCACCCGCTCTTCGAGTAAAGTACATTTCATTTAATAAATTATTGATTCCTGCCCTTAGGATGAAGTTTCTACCAATATTCGCAGAACCTGAAATATCCTGTACCCTATATGCTGGAATCAAACCTACAGTAGCAGCTGCATTTGGTGTTACGGTGTTAGACGCATCTGCAAATGCATCCCCTATATCGCTCAACTGCCAGGTAACGGAATACTTATTGTATCGGTAAGTCACTCCATAACGATTGATTCTTCTAGGAGCATTCTCTACACGATTGCCGTTCAGATTTCCTTGCACAATCTCTCCATTACTAACGGTAGTTACTGGAAAATCTCTGTATCTAGCATCCACAAAAGCAAGCGATGCAAACATATGTACATAGCCAAATCTTGAAGTTTTTGCCAAAGCCGTCACTGGATCAAACTCCACATATCCTTCAAAGCCCTGACTCACTGAAGTACCCAAATTCGTCCGGAACTGATTGATTCTTCCATCAGGTCCCAACTGGGCGATGGTACCGATTCTATCCGCATAATTCAAATAGAAATAGCCCACATCAAACTTCATCCAGTTTTGAATAGCCCCACGGTAGCCAAAATCAAAGTTAAAACCTCTCGAATCCTGTAAGTTTGGATCAATAATATCTGTAGTAGCGGGAGGAGTCAAATCAGAGATCAATACCGGCCTGTATGCCTCAGAGAAATTAGTGTAAAACTCAGTAGATCTGGTAACCTTATATTCTGCACCTACACCAAAAAGCAAGAAGTTACGTGTGGTTTGCTGTGGCAGTAAGAAAACTTCCGAGTCATCCACTACATTAAACAATCCTTCCATGTTGGAAAATATGCGCTCAAAACGCACACCGGCTGTAGCCAAGAATCGGTCACTGAATCGGAATACATTTTCAACAAATGCAGCATGATTAATATTGGTAAATTCCAACTCTCTTCTGTAAATCCCTCCGTCTATTAAATCAAAGTTCATTCGGGTCCCATTATCCCCTTCTCCAAATTGTCTTCGATCTATAAAGCCATTGAAATAACGTAAGCCCGCTGCTAGCGTATGCGACTTACCAAACAAACCATAATCATGGGTCATCCTCAACTCTGAACCATAGGTTGTGTAAAAGTCACGGTCAATCTGACGATTACCCATTGGGTCTTCTTCAAAGATAGGCCTCATAAATCCGATAGAATTTCGCTCGGCAAAGGTCCCAAAAGCCTTCCAGCTGAATTTGGTCTGATCGCTTAGCAAATACTCGGCTGTTACAGCAGGAATAAACCAAGGCGTACTAAACCAGTTTCGGGCTCTCGTACTTTGACGGGCATCTTGAGCAAACTGCTCATCCGTCAATCCACCTGGCTGCTGGCTTTCAGTATTCATGTAAGTCATTTCTACCCCTAAAAGCAGTCGATTGCTAGCGGCATAATTCACTTCTACGTGCGCATGGTCTGTATCAAAAAAGCCATTCTCTCTCCAACCATTACCTCTTCTTTTCTGATAATATGCTGTGTAACTCCACTTCCCTTCCGTGCCTCCCAAGTAATTGAACGTACTGAACATCCCATCATTACCAACTGTATTGAGTGTTTCAAATGTAAATCGAGTCGACTTATCCGGCTTTCTCATCACAAAATTCATCAAGCCACCAAACTGTGACCCATATTGTAAGGAGGAAGCTCCTCTGATGATTTCAATTTGCTCCACCACTTCCATAGGAGGTGTAAAATACGCTTCCGGATAGCCCATAGGATCAGGGGTGATATCATACCCATTCATCCGCACGTTAAACTCCCATGATCTATTGGGATTCAAACCTCTGGAAGCCACTCCCAATTGAATACCAGAGCCATCATTTTCCCAGATTGAAATCCCCGGAGTACGGGCAAAAATCTGACGGCTGTTATTCATCGCCAAGTTTGCATTGATCTCAGTAACACGAATTACTTCTGTTTTTTTACCGGCATTGATCCGAAACTTATCTACCTCAGGGAGGCGCTCCTGTCCCATGATTCCACGGCTAACTGAAAATTCGAAAGCATCTAGTGTCAATAAATCTTCCTCCAACATCAACTCGAAAGACTGAGGCTCTGACCCATCCACGACAAAAGAAACTTTAGCATCCTTGTAACCAAGCATACTGGCTTTTAACGTGTAATTCCCTCTAGGAATATCTCGCATCTGGAAATTCCCATCCGCATCTGTTTGTACACCACGAACAGTTCCTTCCAATACAATTGCCGCCCCAACCACAGGTTCATTCTTTTCATCTTTTACCGTTCCTTTGATTGCCCCTCTTTGAGCAAACACACTCACTTGAATGAAAAACATTAGTGCAAAACACCAGATTGATCTCATAAATCGCTTAGCTTTATTTGGATTTAGTTTAAATAGAGCGCAAAAGTAGCAGAAGATTTCATATAAAAAACGTTTATTTAGATTAATTATAAATGAAATAATTTTATGGAATCCATAAAATTATTTCATGATTTCAGAATAAAAATTGGCTAAACACTCGCAAACAAAAAATACTATCAATAGTTACGGACTAAAGAGACGTTCTCTTGTTTTTCATGGAAGCTTTTTTTGCACTACGGCTTTTGACTGTACACCCGAACGTAGTCAATTTCCATCCTTTGCGGCCAAATAGTAGGATCAACCCCTTTAGAGCCTCCCCAATTTCCACCGACAGCAATATTAAAAATCAAATGAAAACTTTGATCAAATGGCCATTCCGCAGGATCATTGTTCTTTGTGTTGATAAAACTATGGTATTTTTCTCCGTCAATAAAGAAATCAATTTTATCTTCTGTCCAGTCAATAGCATATAAATGAAACTCCTCTGAACAGGTTGGAACATGCATTTGCTTCCCACTTTGAGTACCCTTCATATGATTAAATGATTCCGTATGAACAGTTCCATGGATGACCCCTTGATCATACCCCACATGCTCCATAATATCAATCTCTCCGCTTTTTGGCCAGTCCCCATAATTTTTTTCCTCCGGAAGCATCCATATAGCCGGCCAGGTACCTAATCCTTGAGGAATCCTTGCCCTCACTTCAATATAACCATATTTCCAAGCAGCTTTTCCCTTGGTCAGAAGACGGGCAGAGGTATACCCTTTTTCAAATGTACTATCCCTATGCACCTCAATTATCAAAACCCCATTTTCTACTCGGGCATTCCGCTTATCATTCTCTGTATAGTATTGCAATTCGTTATTTCCCCAACCATGATCACCAACATCATAGCTCCACTTATCTGGATTGGGCAAGCCGTTTTTTGAAAATTCATCCGACCAAATTAGGAATTTAGATTCTTGAGAAGATCCACAAGAAAAGAAAAAACTACTCAGCATGGCAAATAATAATAAAGGGAATTTGGAAGTTCGAATCATCATAATCAACAGCAGACATCTATTATAGAGCAATTTTATCAAATATTTAATTCAATCAAACAAGTTTACTGGTATTTGTATAATTATTAACAAAAAAGGGCAGGTCATAAGACCTACCCTCCTGATTTTATTTTAGCTTATGATACACTATAGAGTAATTACTTCGTACGATCAACCTTTACTTTGTCTAATCCTCTTTTGCGAAGCAAGGCATCAATTTTTGGTTCCTCCCCTCGGAAATTGACATACATGGTCATCGGTTCATCTGTTCCACCTCTTTCCAAAATCTCTGTTCTGAAGGCTTGTGCTTTTTCCTGATTAAACAGCTCCGTTTCCTTAAAGGCTTGGAATGCATCCGTATCCAATACACCTGACCAAATATAGCTATAGTAACCGCTTGAATAACCTCCGGAAAAGATATGCTGGAAGTAGGTACTCTTATGACGAGGAATGATTTCACCAATCAAGCCAATCTTCTTCATACTTGCCACTTCAAAATCATTGGCATTCATGGTGATATCAGCTGTTTGGGTATGATAATCCAAATCTAAGAAAGACGATGCCAAATACTCCGTAGTTGCAAAACCTTGACCGAATGTCCCGCTATTATTCAATTTGGCGATAATTTCATCAGGGATAACTTCACCGGTTTGGTAATGCTTCGCATATTCCTTCATTACAGAGGGCTCTGTAGCCCAGTTTTCCATAATTTGAGATGGCAGCTCTACAAAATCTCTTGGAACCGATGTACCAGCCAAACTTCTATACTGTACATTCGATAAAAGTCCATGCAAAGCATGTCCAAATTCGTGGAAGAAGGTAGTCACTTCATCAAACGTCAATAAAGCAGGAGCATTCGCTGTTGGCTTGGAGAAGTTACATACAATAGAAATTACCGGCGCTTTTCTTTCTCCATTTTCCATTTGCTGCGGTCGGTAGGAGGTCATCCAAGCCCCACCTCTTTTAGAAGCTCTAGGATGAAAGTCCATATACAAGACACCAACATGGGTGCCATCAGCTTCTTTCACCTCGTATGCCTTAGCTTCTGGATGATAGGTTGGAATGTTGGAGATTTCATTGAAAGTAAGACCAAACAGGCGATTGGTAACCATAAATACACCTTCCTGAACTTTATCCAAAGAGAAGTAAGGCTTTACTTCTTGCTCATCTAAATCAAATTTTTGTTTTCTAAGCTTCTCCTCGTAGAATCTCCAATCCCAAGCTTCAATTTGATAATCAGCACCTTCAGCCGTTGCAATGGCTTGCATTTCAGCACGCTCTTCTTTCGCTTTTGCCAAGGCAGGAGTCCATAACTGATTTAACAAGGCATATACATTTTCTGCATTTTTAGCCATCGTTTCCTCCAATACATAATCGGCATGAGTTGCATATCCGAGTAAATTAGCCTTGACTCTTCTCAAATTAGCCATTTCTATCAAGGCTTGTTGATTATCATGTTGATTGCCTTGTCCACCTCTTTTTTGGTAGGCATCCCAGATTTGCTTTCTCAATTCTCTATTTTCAGCATACTGTAAGAAAGGCATGATACTTGGGTTTTGAAGCGTAAAAACCCACTTACCATCTTCACCAGCAGCTTTAGCTTCCGCCGCTGCAGCCTCCCTTAATTCCTGAGGAAGACCTGCTAGATCAGCCTCATTATCCACCACCAGTTTAAACGCATTGGTTTCAGCCAATACATTTTGGCCAAACTGTAGACTCAATACGGATAATTGACTATTGATTTCACGGAGTTTCTCTTTATCAGCTTCATTAAGATTAGCTCCATTTCTTACAAAGCGTTTATAAGTCTTATCCAACAATTGTGCTTGCTCAGCATTCAGACCAAAAGCAGCCTGATTCTCATATACGGATTTTATACGCTCGAATAATTGCTCATTCAAGGTAATGTTATCAGAGTGCTTCGAAAGCTCCGGTGCCATTTCACGCGCAATAGATTGAAGTTCATCGTTGGTATTAGCAGAATTTAGGTTGCTAAAAACAATATTCACCTTCGCTAATAATGACCCCGCATTCTCCAATGCTTCGATAGTATTTGCAAATGTTGGCTCTTCGGTATTTGCCACGATAGCATCAATTTCTGCTTGATGTTCTTTAATTCCCTCTCTTAAAGCAGGTGCAAAATGTACGTTTTGAATTTTATCAAAAGGGGGAACTTCAAACGGCGTATTATAAGCCTCAAAGAATGGATTATTCATGTCAGATTTTTCTTCGCTCTGTCCACAGGCAAACAACATCGTCCCTGCAGCCATAGCCATCAGCATTGATTTTTTCATAAGAATTACTATTTGGGTTTCAATTACAAATATACAGAAAGTGGCTGATTGGTGGTGGGTTAATTAAGTGATTTAGGAGAAAGGCTAAAGGTTAAAGGAGAATGGTAAAAGGAAGAGTGAACAGTTGGCAGTGAACAATGAACCACCACTTCATCATTCGAAATTCGGCGTTCATCATTCGACATTTCAACATTATCAAAAAAATAGCTTCCCTGCCTCCGCGGACTCTGCGAAAAACTTTGGGCACTCTGCGGTTAAAAGATCTCCGTATGGGTTTCACGCAAAGTCGCAATGGCTCAAAATTTTAGTAAAAGAACCATCTCCTCTACTTCCC